>CALIEL010000268.1 GCA_938022235.1 Oribacterium parvum | reverse complement strand
CCATACCCACAATGGCATAGGTGGGATTCAGCATCTCTCTCATTCCGGGTCCGCCCTTAGGACCTTCGTAGCGGATGACCACCACATCTCCGGGATTACTCTTTCCTCCCTTGATAGCAGCAATCGCATCTTCTTCGCAGTCAAATACTCTGGCAGGTCCCTCATGCACCATCATTTCCGGAGCCACTGCGGAACGCTTTACCACCCCGGTATCCGGAGCCAGATTTCCCTTCAGCACTGCAATACCTCCAATAGGCATAAAGGGCTTATCAATAGGACGAATAATCTCCTCATCCTTATTTCTGGCATGGGCAATATTTTCCTCCATAGTCTTTCCGGTAACAGTAATGCCGGAAAGATCCAAAAGATTCTTCTTAGACAGCTCCTTCATCACCGCATACACACCGCCGGCTTCGTTCAAGTCCTCCATATAGGCATAGCCTGCAGGAGCCAAATGACAAAGATTCGGAGTCTTTGCAGAGATTTCATTGGCATTTTCCACCTTTAACTCAATGCCGCATTCATGGGCAATGGCAGGCAGGTGAAGCATAGTATTAGTGGAACATCCCAACGCCATATCTACCGTTAAGGCATTTCGGAATGCCGCCTCTGTCATAATGTTTCTGGGGCGAATATTTTTCTCAATCATATCCATGATGGCATAGCCCGCCATCTTTGCCAAACGAATACGAGCAGAGTAAACCGCAGGAATGGTTCCGTTTACGGGAAGTCCCATACCGATAACCTCTGTTAAGCAGTTCATGGAGTTTGCGGTATACATACCGGAGCAGGAACCGCAGGTAGGACAAACATTTTCCTCATAGAGCTTCAGCTCTTCCATATTAATCTTTCCTGCCTCATACTCTCCCACGGCTTCAAACATGGAGGAAAGAGAACGCTTCTCTCCCCTTACCTTACCCGCAAGCATAGGTCCGCCGGATACAAAGACAGTTGGAATATTCACTCTGGCTGCTGCCATCAAAAGACCGGGCACATTCTTATCACAGTTTGGAATCATCACCAAACCATCAAACTGGTGTGCCCTTGCCATACATTCTGTGGAATCCGCAATTAAGTCTCTGGTTACCAGAGAATATTTCATTCCGGTATGTCCCATGGCAATACCGTCACAAACCGCAATAGCCGGGAACTCCACCGGCATCCCCCCGGCTTCCGCAATACCCATCTTCACCGCTTCCGCAATTTTATCCAGATTAATATGTCCCGGTACGATTTCGTTATAAGAACAAACCACACCAATCATGGGCTTCTTCATCTCTTCCTTGGTATAACCTAAGGCATTAAATAAACTTCTATGAGGCGCAGACTGTACCCCTTCTCTCACATGCTCACTATTCATAGACTCTCCTTACTCTAAACGCTTTTGATTAGCTACATAAACTAAAACAATTTTTTCTGAATTTTCCCATATAAGAAAATTTGTCTATCCGCTAAACAAAAACTACTGCATACTCGAGGTAAATATTCTACCTCAAACACCTATATATCTATAGTTTTACATAAAAACCTATTTATTATACCTTATTAACAGCTTTGAGCAGATGTTTTTTTTGAGTTTTCCATGAATTTTTTCTAAATATTTTCAAATAAAATAGACAGAGGAAGAAATAATCTGTGCTACGCTTTTTCGCAGTATAGCTTGAGAATAAGGGGCAATCTGAGCCCGTCGGTTCTTAGCTTTTGTCTTATAAAAGCTTAGAACCGCTACGAGGCGAAGTTAGCGAGAGCGTGCCCCTGTTCCAAGCTATACTGCAAAAAGCGATAAATCATTCTTCTATCTCTGTCTCTATTTTTCTATTGTATTTAGAACAAATTCATTAAAACTCATCCATCAGCTCTAAGCTGTGTTCCTTCTGCATTCTTTCGCAAGCTTTTAAGAAAGCATCTAATGGAACATTATTAATCTGCTTATTGGATCCGCGCATATTAATGGAAACAGTCTTTTCCTCCATTTCCTTATCTCCCAAAACCAGAATATATGGATTTTTATAGTTCTTGTAGGTCTTAATCTTTTCCTTCATATTCTTATCGGAGTAGTCAATTTCCGCGCGAATTCCGATTTCCGTCAGAGCATCATAAACTTCTTTTCCGTAGTCGTTATGCTCTTCTCGAATCGGTACGATGCCTACCTGCTCAGGGCTTAACCAGAAGGGGAAGCTTCCCTTGAAGTTCTCGATAATAATACCGATAAAGCGCTCCAAGGATCCGTAAATTGCTCTATGAATTACCACCGGCATAGCGGTGCTTCCTTCCGCAGTCTGGTAAGTTAAGCCAAAGTTGTGAGGAAGCTGGAAGTCCAGCTGGATAGTTCCACACTGCCACTCTCTTCCCAAAGCATCCTTAATCTGCAAGTCAATCTTTGGTCCGTAGAAGGCACCGTCTCCTTCATTGATCTCAAAGCCGCCTTCTCCGTACTTGTCGGTGAGAATCTTCTTTAAAGCAGCCTCCGCTCTATCCCAAACCTCGATATCTCCCATGAAATCATCAGGTCTTGTGGAGAGCTCTGCACGATAGGTAACACCGAAGGTCTTGTATACTTCATCCGCAATGGAGATGATGTCCGCAATTTCCGCCTCAATCTGAGATTCCATTACGAAGGTATGGTCATCATCCTGACGGAACTCCTGTACACGGAAAAGTCCGTTCATTTGTCCGGATTTTTCCTTTCTGTGGAGTACATCATACTCGGAATAACGAATTGGAAGCTCCTTATAGGAACGATTTCTTCTCTTGTAGGTAATCATGGCGTTAGGACAGTTCATAGGCTTTGCCGCCATGGTATCAATATTCTCACGATTGTAGATTACAGAGCCTGCCTGAATCTTTACAATCTTCTCTCCAAGGCTGGCATCAGTAGGATTCTCCAGTACACCGGAAAGGTCAGCATCGGCCTTTAACCAGCCGGAAATACCGGGAACCATAAACATATTGTTAATGTAATGTGCCCAGTGTCCGGAAATCAACCATAATTTCTTATTATTGATAAGGGGTGCGGAAATCTCCGTGTAACCGTGCTTTGCCTGCACACTTCTGGAATAGGCTAAAAGCGCCTGATACATCTTCCAACCTCTGGGAAGCCAATATGGCATTCCGGGAGCAGTCTCATCAAACATGAAAAGGTCAAGCTGGCTACCCAGCTTCTTATGGTCTCTCTCCTGGGCTTCCTGTAACCATTTCAAATGCTCCTTTAAGGCATTCTTATCCGGGTAGGCAAAAAGATAAACACGCTGTAACTGATCTCTGTGCTCATCTCCACGCCAGTAAGCTCCGGAAATGGATTTAATCTGGAAGGCCACATTCATGAGTTCCTGAGAATTCTCCACATGAGGTCCCCGGCAAAGATCCACGAAATCGTCACCGGTACGATAAATACTGATGACTTCATCGGCAGGAAGATCCTGAATCAGCTCCTTTTTGAACTTTTGCTTATCAAAGAGAGCCAAGGCTGCCTCACGGGACAGCTCCTCTCTGGTCCAGTTCTCTCTTCTTTTGATGATTTCTCTCATCTTGTCCTCAATAGTCTTAAAATCCTCCTCGGACAAGGACTTGGGCAGAGCAAAGTCATAATAACAGCCATCTTCAATCTGGGGTCCGATTGCATACTGTACCTCAGGACCATACAGCTCTACCATGGCTTTTGCTAAAATATGTGCAAGAGAATGTCTGTATCTCTCTAAAAATTCCTGCTTATCCAATGCCATTACCTCTTTTCTTTTAATCTCTCTATCGCTTTTTCAATTCTCTTTAAGGACTCTTCCTTACCCAGTACGGAAAGAATCTCGGTAGCTCCTGCGGGAGTCATTTGCTTTCCGGAAAGGGCAATACGGATAGGCCACATCATAAAGCCTGTCTTGTAGCCCTTTTCCTGACCGAAGGCCTGTAATTTCTCATACAAATGATCGTTACTGTAGTCATTTTCCTCCTGTAATAAAGGAAGAACCTCTTCCAGAAGGCTCAAAGAATTCTCTAAATTACACTTTGCCTTTTTGTTTTCATAAAGAGACAGCTCATATTCCGGTACTTCCTTAAAGAAGGAAATCTGCTCGGGAATGTCCGGGAAGATTTCGATTCTGCTCTTTACCATCTCTGCAATCTTCTTATGATCCAATCCCTCACCTACAGCTTCTTTCACGAAGGGGAGAGCTCTCTCATAGAACTTGTCAAAGTCCATTTTCTTGATGTACTCCCCGTTCATCCAACGAAGCTTACCCATATCGAAAACCGCAGGACTCTTGGAAATTCTACGGTAATCAAACAAACGAACCAAATCCTCTAAAGAAAGAATCTCTTCATTTTCCTCAGGGCTCCAGCCTAAAAGAGCCACAAAGTTTACCACCGCTTCAGCCACAAAGCCCTGGTCAATCAGATCCTCAAAGGAGGAGTGTCCGGATCTCTTGGATAACTTCTTATGATTCTCATCGGTAATCAAAGGACAATGAATCAGCTTGGGAGACTCCCAACCGAAGGCATCATAGAGTCTTTGGTACTTAGGGCTGGAGGAGAGATATTCATTTCCACGTACCACATGGGTAATCCCCATCAAATGGTCATCTATAACATTTGCAAAGTTATAGGTAGGATAGCCGTCGGACTTAATCAGCACCATGTCGTCCAGTTCGCTGTTCTCCACGGTAACATCCCCGTAAAGCTCATCATGGAAAGTAGTGCTGCCTTCTGTCGGATTATTCTGGCGAATAACAAAGGGCAGGCCCTGCTTTAACTTCTCTTCCACCTCTTCTTTAGTAAGAGAAAGGCAGTGCTTGTCATAATGGAAAAGCGTCTCTCCGTTTACCTCGGTTTGCAGGCTCTTTAAACGTTCCTCGTCACAGAAGCAGTAGTAAGCCTCTCCTTTATCCACCAGC
>CALIEL010000267.1 GCA_938022235.1 Oribacterium parvum | reverse complement strand
ACGGGCAGGCTGCTTTTTATTTCGGTTTCGTCGCTTTACTGATTCTGCTTTGTGTAGTGACGAAGCGCTATGTGAAGCTTCCCGTGCCGGATCCTGCAAAGCCCCTGATGATGATTTATGCCGCACCGATGGCACTCTGCACGGCAGGCTATATTCAGGCCTTTCCGGAGAAGAATAAGAGTTTTGTCCTGTTCTTACTGGTGGCAACTTCCGTGATTTACCTGTTTGCCCTCTTTAAAAGCGTACAGTTCCTGCGCTTCCCCTTCTACCCGAGCTATGCGGCTTTCACCTTCCCCTTTGTGATTTCCGCGATTGCAACGAAGCAGTGCTTTGCGGTACTGACAAAGATGGGCATGAGTGTTGCCTTTTTACAGCCCGTGGTTTTAGTGGAGACGATTATTGCAGCAGTATTTACGATTTATGCTTGCTTACGGTATTTCCAATTTATCCTTGCGGAGAAGTAGGAGAACGGCGCTTCGCCGGTGGCAGTGCTAAACTGCTTAGGTTTATAAAAGGGGGCTGTGAAAAATCAAAATATTTTTCACAGCTCCTTTTTTTATGAAAATTTTCTATCGTTAAGCTTGGTTCCGCTTGTTTTTAGTAGGAAAAAAACCTACGATGAAACTCTTGGAGCAGAGCCTTTCTGTAATCGGGGCTCTAGGAGGCTTTTTCAATGTCCGCAATTCTTCCTTCTCTTACTAGTAAACCCATCAGCTTAGCCATCTTGCTTTCACTCTCTTCTTTTTTCTCTTTTTTCCATTGCTTTTTTAATCGATTGTAATACGTTGTCATGGCGTCGTATTCTCCAAACTACTTCCATTTTTAAAATTACTTTGAATGCTTTGGCTTTTATTCGTAAGAAAAGGTTTTATATAAAATTTACACATATAGAAGCGAAATCCTTTGTTATAAATATAGGTTTTATATAAAACCTATTATCAAATCAAATGAAAATTGCTATAGTTGAGAAGTAGGGAGGTATGACATCATGAAGAAATCAAAGAAGGGATTCTTCCTATTTATGGCACCGGCTTTAGTTGCTTTTACTTTGGTCCAATTGATTCCTACGGTGATGGGAATTGGTTACTCTTTTACAGATTGGAATGGGATCAGCAAAGCTAAGCATTTTGTAGGAGTGCAGAATTATATAACAATACTGACAAGCGATTTGTCGTTTAGAAATGCATTTATTTTTACCTTCTTATTCTCTGTGTGTGCGGTTATTTCAGTAAATCTGATTGGCTTTGTCTTGGCTACACTGGTTACACAAAGAATAAAAGGTGTAAATTTTTTACGTGGAATCTTTTTTATGCCAAACTTGATTGGCGGAATTTTACTGGGATTTACTTGGCAGTTTATATTTGTGCAGGTTTTTGAAGCAATAGGAAAAAAACTGGGTATTTTGTGGCTTAGGGGATGGCTTACAGATCAGAGAACCGGATTTTTGGGATTACTGATTGTTGTGACCTGGCAATTATCGGGATACATGATGATGATTTATATTGCGCAGTTGCAGAACATTCCTGAAGATGTATTGGAAGCTGCAGAACTGGATAATGCAGTAGGTTGGAATAGAATGCGCTATATTATCCTACCTCTTATGATGCCTGCCTTTACGATTGGATTATTTTTATCCATTTCAAACGCCTTTAAACTTTTTGACCAGAATCTTTCTTTGACAGGTGGAGGTCCGGTTAACAGCACGCAGATGCTTGCACTGAATATTTATACTACGGCTTTTGGAGAGAATAGGTTTGGCCTCGCCCAAGCAAAGGCTGTAATTTTCATGATTGTGGTCATGGCCATTTCGGTTATTCAACTTTCCATTACGAAGAGAAGGGAGGTTGAAGCATAATGAAAAGTAAGCGGGTAATAAAGCGACTTTCTATCATGGCAGCAGGTTTTGCGTTGGCACTACTATTTGTATCTCCCGTATTTATTCTTGTTAATAGCTCCTTTAAGTCGTTGCAGGATATCTATATAAATGTTCTTGCTTTACCGAAACAACTCTCTTTTCAGAATTATACTAAGGCTTTTAAAGAGATGGATTATGTAAAAGCATTTATGAATTCTTTTGCAATAACGTGTATTTCTACGGCTTTGATTATTTTCATTTCTTCCATGGCGGCATGGGTGCTTGTGCGGTATAAGACAAGAACCAGCAAAATTCTGTTCCTTATGTTTGCGGCAGTCCAGTTGATTCCGTTTCAATGTGTCATGCTTCCGCTTGTGGATATTATGAGTAAACTGCATCTGATGAATAGGCCCGGTCTGGTTTTTATGTATATGGGTTTTGGATGTGCCATGTCCATCATTTTATTTCACGGGTTTATTAAAAACATTCCGATAGAGTTGGAGGAAGCGGCAATTATAGATGGATGCAATATGGTACAGACTTTTATCAATATTGTCTTACCACTGTTGAAAGGAATAATTGCCACTGTGGCGGTAATCAACGTGATGTGGATTTGGAATGATTTTCTTCTTCCTTCCCTTGTTATTAATAAGAATGGCATGCAGACACTGCCGCTTCGTACTTATCTTTTCTTTGGACAATTTACAAAGAAATGGGATCTTGCCACTGCGTCGTTAATGCTATGCATGATTCCAATTGTGCTGTTCTACCTTAGCTGCCAAAAGTATATTGTGAAGGGAATTACGGCCGGAGTAGGAAAGTAAATCTACTATTTTGAAGGAAAGAGAAAGATTAGAATTTCAAGAAAAATCATAAATTTAACACAAGTCATTATAGAAGACTTTTGTCTTGTAAAGAACTTGTGTCAAGATAGTTTTTCAATTATAAGGAGGGAAAGATGGTGAAGAAAAAAGAGATGGCTGTACTTCTCGTAGCAGCAATTACACTTGGCATGATGAGCGGGTGTGGAAGTAAAACCGGTGCAGGAAGTGCTGAAGGGGACACAGTAACGATTAATTTGTATCAGAATAAGTCGGAAATTGCGGATCCTTTACAGAAGGTAGCTGACGCATACACGAAAGAGCATCCTAATGTAAAAATAAATGTAGAGAGCATTCAGGGGAATGACTATAATACAAACTTAAAAGCAAAGCTCATGGGAAATAATGCTGTTGATATTTTTGCATTGGGTGACAATATTACAAACATGATGGATTATGTAGAAGATCTAAGCGCAGAACCATGGGTGAAAAATGCAGTAGATGGAAGTATTGATGATGTGACTGTTGACGGAAAGGTATATGGGCTTCCTGTCAGTGTGGAAGGTTATGGATTGGTATACAATAAGGAAATATTTAAAGATGCCGGAATTGATGCATCAACCCTTACCAGTTACGATGCAATCGACAAAGCTTTTGCCGACTTACAGGAGCAGATTGATAGTGGAAAACTGAAGGATAAGTATCCTCAACTTGAAGCTGTGGAAGATTATGCAGCAAAAGAGACTTGGATTCCCGGGCTTCATACTTTGAATGTTCCTTTGTCTTGCGAATATAAAAGTGCAACGGAATTAAGAAATGCAGATGAGCTGGGATTAAAATATGCAGATTCCTTAAAGGCATTGCTGGATCTTGAGACAAAATATACTCCGTCAAGAAATGATTTGTCGAAGCTGAATGCAGTGGATTATTCTACAGAAATCGGTGGAGGCCTTGCTATTGAGCGAATTGCGGTTGTACAGCAGGGAAACTGGATTGGACCGGAATTAAAAGGGATTGATGAGAAAATCGCAAATAAGATGGGGATGCTTCCTATTCCAACAAAGGGCGTGAAAGAAGACTGTATTTCTGTCGGAATTTCTATTCACTGGTGTGTAAATAAGCAGTCAGACGAAAAAGTAAAAGTAGCAGCAAAGGATTTCTTGAATTGGCTATTTCAGTCAGATGAAGGGAAGCAACTGGTTGTGAATGAATTGGGATTTGTTCCGGCATTTAAGAATTATGAGGGAATAGAGATTTCCGATCCCCTTTCGCAAGAGGTAAAAAGATATATTGATGCCGGAAAAACAACTTCATGGGTAATGGGAGGCTTTCCTTCCGGGTTTGAGCCTAAAGCAGCAGCAGATTTTCAAGGCTATTTTAGCGGAGAATATAGCTTTGACGATATGGTTTCTCACTTAAAGGCTGATTTTAAGGAATTAAAGAAATCATAGTAAAACAAAAAGAGAGAAGAATAAGCAGAATGTAAATGAAATGAGAAAGACAGGCACTCATAACTTGAGTGCCTGATGGTATACATATGGAAAAATATAGACCTAAATTTCACTTTTCGGCAGAAAAATATATTATTAATGATCCGAATGGGTTGGTGTATTATGAAGGAGAATATCACCTATTTCATCAATATAACATACAGGAGGAAATCTACTGGGGACATGCGGTGAGTAGAGATCTCATTCATTGGAAGAGACTTGCAAATGCCATTGCACCGGATGAACATGGACAAATTTGGTCGGGAAGTGCTGTTGTAGATGAAGAAAATCACAGGCTGGCTGCTTTTTTTACTTACTGTGAGCGGGGAACAGAAAAGCAAAGCCAGGGATTAGCTTTTAGCTATGATAAGGGACGAAGCTGGGAAAAATATGAGAAGAATCCGGTTCTTACAGAGGAGAGAAAAGATTTTCGAGATCCTAAAGTTTTTCGTTATGAAGATAAATGGGTGATGATTGTTACCGGGGGAAATTGTGTTCTTCTTTATGAGTCCAAAGACCTGATTCATTGGAAACAGATATCTTCTTTTAGCGGGACTGATTCGGACCATGTCGGTACGTGGGAATGCCCGGATCTTTTTCCGTTAAAAGTACAGGACTCCGAAGAAAAAAAATGGATTCTTATAATCAGTGTAAATAACGGCTCTCCTGCAGGTGGTACCGGAATGAAGTATTTTATTGGAGAGTTTGATGGAATCAGTT
>CALIEL010000266.1 GCA_938022235.1 Oribacterium parvum | reverse complement strand
GAATCTCTTTCAATCGAGCAGAAACCGTACCGTCTAAGGTCTTTCCTGCTACTTCCACCTTCAATCCGCCCAATACCTTGGGATCGATTTTTTCGGAGAGAATAATGGTTTTTGCACAAAGCTTTTGCAACTTTTCGATTAAAGCCGACTTTTGTTCCTCTTGTAAAGGCACCGCACTGGTGACCAGAGCTTCTGCAATCCCCTGATCCTCCTGATATAGTGCTTTGTAGGTCTTATAGCTCTCTTTAAAGCCTCTTACCAGACCTTTTTCCAAAAGCAACTTTAAAAAATTCAACAAATAAGGCTGCAGTTCCGTTGCAAAGGCTTGATCCAAAAGAGATAATCTCTCCTTCTTGGGAATGGAAGGCTCTGCCAGAAGAGAATAATACTCCGGATTTTCCTCCAGAAGTGTTTTCACACAGCTCATCTCTTCTAAAATTTCTTTTTCCAGATGCTCTTCCTTGGCTAAGTCGTAAAGACTTTTCCCGTACAAGCTGGATGCCTTATTCATGATGCCTCCTCTACATTTTGTAAGAACTCATCAATTAAAGCTTTATGCTCATCTTCGTGGATTTCCTTCTCCACAACTTTTCCCGCAATATCCATAGCAATGCTTCCGATTTCATCCTTTACCTCATTCAAGGCTTTCTTTCTCTCTAAACGGATATCCTCTTCTGCCTTTGCCTTAATGGAGCTTGCGTGCTGTTCCGCCTCTTTAATCAATTCCTCGGCACGGAGGTTGGCATCCTTCTTCGCATCCTCAATGATGCGGTTTGCCTCACCTCTAGCATCAGACATACTGGTCTCATATTCTGTCTTAACAGCCTCAGCTGCTTCTTTTGCTTTCTTTGCCTCTTGTATATCCTTATCTGCCGCTTCCTGTCTCTTCTTTAAAACCTCGTTAATGGGCTTAAAAAGAAAACGCTTAATGAGATATACCTGAATAAAAAGGTTCAAAATCTGGGCAATGAAGGTCCATGGAATGATGGTTACCAACTGTTGCGATTCCATACTTTTCTCCTTTCTTCGCTTTGCTTCGTAATTGTTCTTACTTTAAGAAATTCATGAACATACCGGGAGCAACGAAGATCAGAAGAAGACCGGTTACGAATCCGTAGATACCGGTTGTCTCGGCAATCGCACAACCTAATAACATGGTAGAAGTAACGTCACCCTTACACTCAGGCTGTCTTCCGATAGCTTCCAAAGCCTTTGCCACAGCGTTACCTTCTCCAATACCAGGTCCGATACCTGCGATTAATGCAGCACCTGCACCGATTCCACATCCTGCTAATGCAATACCTCTTGCTAAAAACTGAAATTCACTCATTTTCTTGTCCTCCTAAATTAATTTGTTTATCCTTCTGCTGCGTTGGCGATATACATAATCGTCAACATGGTAAAAATAAATGCCTGCATGGCACTGGAAAACCAGTCAAAATAAAATCCTACGATAGCGGGCAGACCCACTGCAAAAATAGGAATGTTTGATAGAAAATCTCCTACAACACCGGGGATTAAGCCCAAGACTGCAGAAGAAGCAATGGTTAATGATGCATAAATCAAACCACTGATAACCACTCCTGACAAAATGTTACCGAAATGACGACATGCCATACTAATGGGGGTAGCCACATCCGAAAGGATGTTAAATGGCGTCATAACCGGAATAGGCTGGGTAAATCCCTTCAAAAATCCAATAACTCCACCTGCCTTAATCTTGTTGGCAATGATGATTACGTAAACCGTAAGTGCCCAGGCTGCCTCTGTGGACAAGTCTGCGGTAGGGCTTCGCAATCCGGTCAAACTGATTAAGTTGGAAACGATACTGGTGCCAAAAAGGGCTGCCACAAAAGGAATCATCTTATCAAACTTATTTCCTCCAGTGTTACTGCGCACTAAGTTGTTGGCACTTTCTACAATCAGCTCAGCAATGGCTTGTCGTTTACTAATATTTTCCACCCGCAGATTTCGGGTAAGGAAGATACATAGTCCGGTGATAATCGCCATAACTATCCAGCTGACCACTAGGGTTTCCGAAAGCAGAAAATCTCCTAGGAAAGGAATTCCTGTAGGAATTTTAAGGAATATTTTTGCTCCAGAAATATCAAAATTCATACTCTAGTTTTCACCTCCTTGTGTTTTCGTATTCTTTTTCCAGTCGAGAACCCCTCGTATTCTCAGAAATGCTCCCGGAAAAAGTAAGGGAACAATACCCGCTACGGCGTTAAAAATGGGAGCGATTAGCGCTATCACAATCCAAATCAGCTGCAGCATGGTACGGTTTCGGTAAGATGCTCTCATCTTCTGGTAAGCATCTTCCTGATTTTCCGTGTTGACAATCTCCTGAACAGTAATCCCCATGAGATAAAAATTCATTACTGCCACAAAGCTTCCCAATACGGCGGAAAGAATCACCTTATAATCAAAGCTGACTATCTCCGGTTTTGCTATATGAAGAAAGAAAAAACAGATTAGCAGCACAAGGCAAGCTATTCCGCACTGCACAGCAATCTGCACAGTTTCTTTTTTCACGGTAGATTGTACCTTCATTTTTCTTATCCTTTCTTATGTAAAAGTTAAAGTCGAAGCTTTCTAACGATGTTGATTAAAAGCTCGATCCTTTGTTTCTTGCTTCTTCTCCTTCTTTGAGACAGACAGATAAAACTTATAGGCTGTCATAAAGGAAGCCGCAAGACCGAAGAAAAATGCAGGCAGGTATATCCAGTAAGAAAGGTGAAAGTGCTCTCTTAATTGATATGCCACAAATAAGCATAATAAAAGCGGCATTGCAAGGGATAATCCAAACTGACTCAGAATCGATAGATTTCTGAATGCCTTTGACCATTCCTTCATGCCGCTCTCCTCCTTGATTGCTCACTTACGAGATAATTCCCGTTGCCATTTTCCATATAAAAAGGATTCTACACTAGCCCTACGAAATAGACAATATTGTTAAAGAAAAAACTTTTACAATTTCTTTCAAAGCAAAAGCAAGTTTTATGGTAGTTCTTTTTTACTTTTAGCACTTTTTACTGTAATGTTCTTTCTAAATCCGTCTTTCCGGGACAGCTCCTTTTTTATGAAAATTTTCACAACAGATACTTTATCGACTACTTTTGTAAGTTTTAAAAGAGTTTTATGAAAAATTTTATTCAGTTTATTTCTTTATGCTTATGAAATACTCTTTTCTGCCATATCCTTGATGCTAATAAAGATATCTTTTGCATTTAGCCTACGGAAACGGGAGCTTCCTTAGCTTCTTCCTTCTTTTCCTGTACCGCTTCCTTCGGTTCTACCTTCTTCACTCTTTTACCGGTAATGGCGGAAGTGGGACACTTCTGAGCACAAATACCGCAATCGGTACATTTTTCATTCATCACTGCCAAATCATTCAGGACATGAATGGCATCGAAGGGACAGTTCTTCTCGCAAATTCCACAGGCAATACATCCGATGGAACAGCTGTCCTTAACTGCCTTACCCTTTAAAAGATTCTTACAGGAAACAATGTGTTTCTTCTTATAAGGAACAAAGGAAATCAACGCCTTCGGACAGGCCTTAATACAAGCGCCACAGGCTGTACACTTCTCCTTATCCACAATGGCAACACCATCCACCACATGAATGGCATCAAAGGCACAGACCTTTACACAGGAACCATAGCCACAGCAGGAATAGGGGCAGGACTTTTCCGTTCCTCCCGGAACTACAGCCAAGTCATTGCAGTCTGCAATTCCCGTATAGCTGGCAATCTGCTTAGTCTTGGAGCAAGAACCCTGGCAATGCACATGGGCAACCTTTTTTTCCTGGTCCATGGATACCTCTCCGGCACCAAGGATTTGTGCAATTTTCTCCGCTACGGGACTTCCTCCAACCGGACACTGTGTTACGGGAGCTTCTCCCAATGCCATAGCCTTAGCACAACCGTCACAGCCGGGAAATCCGCAGGCACCACAGTTGTTTCCCGGAAGTGCCCCGCGAATCTTTGCCTCTGTTTCATCCACCTCCACCTTGAACTTCTCGGAGGCTACTCCTAAAAATACTCCTAAAATCAGACCTGTCGCACCCACTAAACCGGCGGCAACCAGGACCAATGTTGTCATTAGACTCATACTCAATCCTCCTTAAATCAATCCGCCAAAGCCGAAGAATGCAATCGCCATAAGGGCTGCGGTAACCAGGACAATGGGAGACCCCTGGAAAGAACGGGGAATTCTATCATTTCCTTCAATGATATTCTCCCGGATTCCTGCCATAAGCAGTAATGCTAAAGCAAAACCTACGGAAATTCCCAGTCCGTAAACTAAGCTCTGGGCAAAATTATAGCCATAAGAAACATTATTCAAGGCCACACCCAATACTGCACAGTTTGTGGTAATCAGAGGAAGGTATACTCCCAAAGACTCATAAAGAGAAGGTACATTCTTCTTTAAGAACATCTCTACAAACTGTACCAGCGCCGCAATAACCAGGATGAACACAATGGTATTCAGATACTCCAGACCATCCGTTAGCCCCAAAGCTTTGCAAAGGGGGCTGGAAGCCGCCAAGAAGGCAACATAGATGCCATGGGTAATTACAGAGGCAATCACGATAACGAAGATTACCGCTCCTCCCATACCCTTGGAGGACTCTGTCTTCTTAGACACACCAAGGAAGGGACAGATTCCCAGGAATTGGGAAAGCACTACGTTACTAACCAGGGAATACTTGATGGCAATCAATAGCAAATCAATCATACTGCCGCCTCCTTCTTCTCTACTTCACTCTTTTCAGGAGCCTTTTCCTTGCAATCGGAGAAGCAGCCCATACAGTTTCCGCCACAAACAAATTCCTCCGGAGCATCTCCGTTGGTTGCGGAAGGAAGACGCAACTTGTTCTGAATTGCCGTAAGAACCGCAAGAACCAGGAAGGCACCGGGAGCCAGTACGAAAATG
>CALIEL010000265.1 GCA_938022235.1 Oribacterium parvum | reverse complement strand
CTCCGGAGAGATTTCCGAAAAGAAGAACCTGCAATGCTGCGGCATGGGAGGCTGTGCCTTCGTGCAGGAGGCTGAGCTTTCCAAGGAAATGGCGAAGAGCACTCAGGGAGGAGATAAGCCTTTAATCAGCTATTGCTCCACCTGTATCGGACAGTTTAGCAAGGAAGGAAATCAGGAGGCGGAGCATTTCCTGCCCTTGATTTTGGAGACAGGAGAAAAGGCGGATTACAGCCATTCCTTCTGGAATCGTTTTAAGCATAAGTTTTATTAATGAGGGGAGGGGAAATGAAAACTGTTAAGGGAGATAATCAGTTTAAGAGACTAAGCCGGATTCTTAGCCAAAGTGGAAAATTAGGCCAAAGCGGAAAATCAAGTCAAAGCCTTATTCTCTTTACCAGACTTCCCATCTTAGGAAAAACCAAAACCAGGCTGGTTCCGCATATCGGAGAGGAAGGAGCCCTGCAAGTCCATTGGGCAATTCTAAAGGACTTTTCCGCACTATGGAAGAAGCTGGAAAGAAAGGAAAAGAGGCTTTCCCTTCTAGTGTTTTATGATCTGCCCAAGGGTATTGCCAAGGAGCAGTGGGAAACAGCCTTAAATTGCTTAAAAACGCTTTTTCCCAAGGCAAGCTTTCAAAGACAGGAGGGTAAGGATATTTTTGATAAGATGGAAAATGCCTTTCGCTACAGTTTTTCCAAGGGGAGTCAGTTTTCCTACCTGGTGGGAGCTGATATTCCCTTTATGGAGGAAGCGCATTTTCATCGAGTATTCGCTCTGGGAAGAAAGGGAAGGCAGGTCTTAGGAGAAAGTCTTGACGAAGGCTATTACGGCATTGGCTTACAAAGAAGAATAGAGCCGGAGCTGCTTCATGCCTGTTTTTCTTATCAGGCGGTGCAGGAAAACAGAACTATACTGGCAACTTCCTCTCTTCGGAATGGCCGGTCTATGCCTAAGGGGAGAGCGAAAAGACCTATCCCAAAAGAAAGTCCCTTTTCCTATACCCGAAAAATCTTAGAGGAGTCCAAAATCCCCCTCAGTCTTTTGGAAAAGAAGAGGGATGTGGATGAGGGAGAAGACCTGAATGCGTACAGAAGCATGCTTCCTTATGATAAGGCTCTTCGCAAATCCTCCTTTGGAGAAGCTTTGGCGGAAAATGCTAAAATCTCCGTCATTATCCCCTGCTATAAGGAGGGAAGACTGGTCCGAAGGATGGAAAAGCAGCTTCGCCCTTATAAAAAGGAATTGGAGATATTGTTCGTGGACGGAGGAGAAAATCATTTTTCCGGAGAGTATCGGGTGATTCCGAGTAAAAAGGGAAGGGCAATACAGATGAATCTTGGAGCGGAGGAAAGCTCCGGAGATATTCTTTTCTTCCTGCACTGTGATTCCATCCTTCCCAAGGGTTTCGTGAGAGAAATCCGAGAGGGAATCAAGCATTCTTTGGCAGGCTGTCTTGGCATTCGTTTTAAAAATCCCTCCCCCTTAATGGGCATTTGCAGCCTTATCAGTAATCACAGGGTGCTGGATAGAAAAGTCATGTTTGGGGATCAGGGCATCTTTGTGGACAGGGACTGCTTCTTCGCCATGGGGGCATTTCCAATCCTTCCCTTAATGGAGGATTATCAGTTTTCCCTGAATCTAAAGAAGCAGGGAATTAGTCCTTATTTGGCCAAAAAACGTATTATTACCAGCGATAGACGCTTTCAGGGAAATTTTATTCAGAAGCTATCTTTAATGTGGAAAATGAACCGGCTTCGGGCAAGGTATCGTAAAGGAGAAGATATTGAACAGTTGGCAAAGGAATACAGAGACATTCGCTAAGGCTCCGGAGATTTTACGGCGTATTACAGAGCCTTCCTATCGGGAGGCTTTGGGATTAGGTACGGAAGTACGGGAGGAATATCATTTTCTTGCCAGGGGAGAGTATAACGAAAACTTTGTATTTACCCACCCTGATACCGGGAAAAAATACGTGCTTCGGGTGAACCATGGCTCTCAAATGCAGTTGGAAAGGCAGATTTCCTATGAAGCCCACGCTTTAAGTCTTTTGGAAAAGTCCGGCAGGACACCTAAGCTTTATTACTGTTCGGAAAGTTTGGGGGAGCCGGGAATTCTTGTGATGGACTTTCTGGAAGGGGTAGCCCTTGATTATACCAAGGACTTAAAGATTGGGGCGGAAATTCTGGCGGATATCCACGGTCTTTCTTACAATAGAGAAGAGGACTTGGGGGAGGAACGGCTGTATTTTGCTAAAGATCCTTTGCAGGAAATGCTTTCCGAGTCTGCAAGACTGCAAAGGGTGTATGAGCTTAGCTCCTTTATGGATGACTCCGTATATTCTCGCCTTCATGCCCTTTGGAAGAAGGGGGTGCAGGAAAAGGAGAAGGGAGAAAAGCTTTTAAGGCAGGAGGAGTTTTGCATTATCAATACGGAACTCAACTCCGGAAACTTCCTGATAAACGGGGAAGGGAAGAAGAATTATCTGGTGGACTGGGAAAAGCCTCTTTACGGACACTTTGCCCAGGATTTAGGACATTTTCTTAGCCCTACCACCACTTTTTGGAAGACGGACTACATCCTTTCGGAAAAGGAAATCAAGGGCTTCCTAGAGCATTATCAAAGCTGTAGAGGCATTGCACTTCCGGCATTACAGGGGCAAACGGCTCTCTTTATTCTGTATAACTGCATCCGGGGGCTTTCCTGGTGCGCCATGGCTTATACGGAATACAAGAAAGGAAGAGATCTGCAAAATGAAGATACCTTTCGGAAAATCAAGGCTTATTTACAGGATCCCTTCCTGACGGAGGTGGAGGAATGTTGTAAGAAGCTGTTTTAGATTTAATTTCAAGCCTTACGATATAGCATTATAAAATAACTAAGGCTATGCTATCAGAAATTACAATATAAAATTTTGTATATTTATGATAAAATGGCTAAGAAAATCCCCGAGCGGCATTCCATTTTCACTGTTTTTTTATAAAAAACATGGAAACAAAATGGATTTAGCTAAGAAGAGTATTTTATTTTTTTGTGCAAAAATAAGAAATGGAAGGACAGTATCGGGAGGCACAGAAGTTTACACATTTTGAGGAGGCAAAGTAATGAAGAAGAACTTATTTGGATTAGGCGTAGTGTTATTTGCCCTTTCTCTTTCCGCTTGCGGACAGGGAAGCAAGACAGAGACTGCTGCAAAGCAGGAAACTACCGTAGCGGGAAGTGAAGCGGCAGGAGAAAGTAAGGCTACAGGAGAGAGCAGTATGTCGGCGGAAGAGACCAAAGCTGCTGCAGCTGAAAAGGCTGAAATCAAAGCGATGAAGGGTGACGCTTTGGCAAGCATCGTTGCAGATAAGGAGCAGAAGGAAAAATACCTTGTGATCGATGTTCGCAGTGCGGAAGATTATGCTAAGGGACATATTAAATTTGCCCTCAACATGCCTCTCGATACCTTTAAGGACGAAGTATCAAAGATTAAAGATTGGAAGGATAAGGATGTAGTTCTGTACTGCAATTCCGGAAAGATGTCCGGAGAGGCTGCGGATATTCTGGTGAATGACGGCTTTACCAAGGTTTATAACGCAGAGGGCGTAAAGAAGCATTCCTATGAATTAACCACCTATGGAAATATCAGAGGGGATGAGCTGATGGAGAAGGCAAAGGATGCCTTGGTGGTAGATGCAAGAGAAGCGAAGGATTTTGAGAAGGGGCATTTTGCTACCGCTGTAAATGTAAATCCTGAAGATACAAAGACTATCGATGCTATTCTTCCGGATGATAAGAATGCTTTAATTATTACCCATTGCTATTCCGGAAACCGTTCCGCAAAAGCTGCCGAGTATATCGCAAGCAAGGGTTACACCAATGTTTGGAACTGCTTGGACGGAACCAAGGAAATCACCTATGATTTTTCTAAGGGAGACAAGTAATGGAGAAAAAATCCTTTCTGAAAGAAAGAATTTTCATCATAGTCCTTGGACTTGTTCTTATAGGGGCTTATTTTCTTTATAGCCCATTTCAAAGCTTTATACAGGAAGTCTTCCGTGTCTTTGCCACGGGAGACTTTCAAAAGCTAAAGGAATTTGTGGCTTCCTATGGGGCCTATGCAGCGGTAATTTCCTTTCTTTTGATGGTATTACAGTCCATCATTGCGCCACTGCCTGCCTTTTTGATTACCTTTGCCAATGCTGCTCTTTTCGGCTTTTGGAAGGGGGCCTTACTTTCCTGGTCCAGTGCAATGGTAGGAGCAGCCTTAAGCTTCTTTATTGCCAGAGCCTTTGGAAGAGAGTTCGTGGAGAAGCTTAGCTCCAAGGGTGCCTTGAACCAGATTGATGCCTTTTTTAAACGGCATGGTAAGCAAAGTATCCTGATTGCAAGACTTCTGCCCTTTGTCTCCTTTGACATTGTGAGTTATGCGGCAGGACTGAGCGGAATGTCCTTCTGGGGCTTTTTTATTGCAACAGGTCTTGGGCAGACTCCGGCAACCTTGGTTTATTCCTATGTGGGAGGCTTTTTAACCGGAGGAGCCAAATGGCTGGTCACAGGACTTTTGATTTTGTTTGCCCTTGGCTTTATGATTGCCCTTGGAAAACAGCTTTACGAGGAGCGTTCTAAAAAGAAAGGAAAGGCAAAAGGGGAAACTGTAAAAGCAGAGGACAAAGCATAAAATTCTTTCCATGATTTTGGAAAGTAAAAAAGAATAGTAAGATATTGCAAAGTAAAAAGAATAGTAAGGAATTATAGGAGAAAGCTATGAAAAAAAGATTTTTAGCACTGGCTCTGTCTATGAGTATGGCGCTTCTGGCTTGTGGCGGTCAAAAGGCAAGTACAGAGACAACTGCCGCAGAAAGCAAGACAGAAAGCATAACAGCAAAAGATACGTCGGCAGAGGAAAGTAAGGCGGAAGGTTCCGCTGACTTTGATGCACTGGTAGCGGAAGCCAAGGGACA
>CALIEL010000264.1 GCA_938022235.1 Oribacterium parvum | reverse complement strand
CGCTCACCAGTTCTGCTATGGCATAGGCTGCGGCAACCTTCATTTCATCATTGATATCCTTTGCCCGCACATCCAGGGCGCCTCTAAAGATACCGGGGAAGCATAGTACGTTATTAATCTGGTTGGGAAAATCCGACCGTCCTGTAGATACTACCGCAGCACCGGCCGCCTTCGCATCCTCCGGGAAAATTTCCGGAATAGGATTGGCGCAGGCAAAAATAATGGGCTTCTCCGCCATGCTTTTCACCATTTCTTTGCTTAAGGTTCCCGGTGCGGAAACACCGATAAAGACATCCGCATTCTTGATAACATCGGAAAGCCTTCCCTTTTCCATGGAGAGATTGGTAATCTCTGCCATTTCCATCTTAATGGGATTTAAGTTCTCTCTCCCCTTATAAATAGCACCTTCCCTGTCCGTCATAATCACATTTTTAGCGCCCATGCTTATGAGCAGTTTGATAATAGCAATGCCTGCCGCTCCTGCTCCGGAGGTCACAATCTTCACTTCTTCGATTTTTTTCCCGGTAAGCTTTAAGGCATTGATCAGGCCTGCCAGAGTCACCACCGCAGTGCCATGCTGGTCATCATGGAAAATGGGAATATCACAAATTTCCTTGAGTCTCTTCTCAATCTCAAAACATCGTGGTGCGGAAATGTCTTCCAGATTCACTCCCCCAAAGCTTCCTGCGAGGAGACTCACCGTCTTCACGATTTCCTCCAAGTCCTTCGTTCTTACACAGAGCGGAATGGCATCCACATCTCCAAAGGCCTTAAACAGCACACATTTTCCTTCCATAACCGGCATACCGGCTTCAGGGCCAATGTCTCCCAAGCCAAGGACAGCAGTTCCGTCCGTTACCACCGCCACCGTATTCCAGCGTCTGGTCAGCTCATAGCTTTTCTCCACATCCTTCTGTATCACAAGGCAGGGTTCCGCAACTCCCGGGGTATAAGCAAGACTTAAAGCCTCTTTGCTATCCACCTTGGCTCTCGGTGTAATTTCCAGCTTTCCCTTTAATTCATAATGCAGTTTCAATGATTCCTTCGCATAGTCCATTTTTTCTTCCTCCATACTTTATTTCAATTCTATTCTATGTAATTTCTGTCTTTTTACTATTTCTGACTTTTTACTATTTCTGACTTTTTGCTTCTGACTTTTGATTACCTCTGCCTTTGAATACTTCTTTCCGGTATTAGTCGCTCCTTATAATGTGCCTTTCTTAACTCATTGTTTCTTATATCATTTCTTCTTATATCATTTCTTCCTATATCATTTTTTCCGGTTGAAACACTTCATCAAATTTCTCTTCCGTCAAGAAGCCAAGCTGTAGGCAGGCCTCTTTTAAAGAGATGTTTTCCTGAAAGGCTTTCTTCGCTGTCTTCGCCGCATTTTCATAACCGATATAGGGGTTTAAGCAGGTTACAAGCATCAGAGAACGGTGTAGATTTTCCTGCATTTTCTCCTTGTTCGCCTTGATCCCTATAACACAGTTCTGATTAAAGGATTGCATGGCATCGGAAAGCAGGCGCACCGACTGTAAAAAATTGTAAATGCACACCGGCATATATACATTTAGCTCAAAATTTCCCTGAGAAGCCGCCATGCCCACTGCTACATCATTGGCCATAACCTGAACGGACACCATGGTAAGCGCCTCGCACTGGGTGGGATTGACCTTTCCCGGCATAATGGAGCTTCCCGGCTCATTTTCCGGAAGGAAAATTTCTCCAAGACCGCATCTTGGGCCGCTGCCAAGCCAGCGAATGTCATTGGCTATTTTCATTAAATTCGCTGCCAAGGCTTTCAAAGCGCCATGGGCAAAAACCAGTTCATCCTTACTGCTAAGAGAATGGAATTTATTGTCTGCAGTTTTAAAATCTTTTTTTGTCAGTTCGGAAACTGCCTTGGCCACTTCTAAATCAAAACCCTTCGGGGCATTCAGTCCCGTTCCCACCGCAGTTCCACCAAGAGCCAGCTCCCGAAGTCCGGGAAGGCTTAATTTAAGCATCTCCATCGATTTTTCCAGCATAGCTTTCCAGCCGCTGATTTCCTGAGAAAAGCTAATCGGTGTGGCATCCTGCAAATGGGTCCGCCCTGTTTTTACAATGCCTTCATTTTCCTGCATAAGTCTATCAAAAGATTTAATAAGGGTGTCAAGACTGGGAAAAAGTCTCTCCTCGATTTCCAAGGCTGCTGCGATATGCATGGCCGTTGGGAAGGTATCATTGGAGCTTTGGGACATATTTACATGGTCATTAGGATGCAAAAGTTTTTCTCCTGCTACTTCATTTCCCCGATTCGCAATGACTTCGTTCACATTCATGTTGGACTGGGTTCCGCTTCCGGTCTGCCATACCACAAGAGGAAAGTGCTCGTTAAGTTTCCCCTCAAAAATCTCATCACAGACATCGGAAATCAAAGTTTTTCGTCTTTCATCCAGTTTACCAAGTCGGTTATTGGCCATTGCAGCCGCCTTCTTTAAAATGGCAAAGGCACGAATAATCTCTGTAGGCATCTTCTCCGTTCCTATTGTAAAATTCTCAAAGCTTCTCTGAGTTTGTGCCCCCCAGTATTTTTCCACCGGAACCTGCACTTCCCCCATGGAATCGTGTTCTGTTCTATAGTCCATTTCTTTTCCTCCATACAGCATTTACAACAGGAAAATTACTTCGGATAGATTTTATCAAAAAAATGGCTGGTGGAACAGGCTGGATTCTATCTTGTCCTTCATTTTTCATCTTTACATCGTTTAGATTGAGTGCTATCATCTAATCAGTGTATAGATTAAAGCAAAAAAGGAGTATGCTTTGAAAGCCGATACATACCATCATGGGAATTTAAAAGAAGAATTAGTAGAAAAAGGCCTGGCCTATATCGATCAATATGGTCTGGAAGCCCTTTCTATGCGTAAACTGGCAGATTCTACAGGCGTCAGT
>CALIEL010000263.1 GCA_938022235.1 Oribacterium parvum | reverse complement strand
AGAAGTATTTTACCTGGTAAAATACTTCTCATACACACTGTTAAAAGTAGCAAAATCAGCCATATCAGCCAAGAAACAAGTGGTCTTAACAACTTTGGAAATATCACTTCCACCTGCTTCAATAACTGCCTTTACATTCTTACAGCTCTGCTCAGCCTGTGCTGCAATATCTGCCGGAATTTCTCCATTTTCAGGATTTACCGGAATCTGTCCGGAAGAAATCACTAAATTCCCAACTACAAAGCCCTGTGAATAGGGTCCGATAGCTGCAGGTGCATTGCTTGTTGATATAACTTTCATATTACTCTCCTTTACTAAAGAAAACACAATTCTCGCTATATTATGCCAAAATTAGTGTTGTAAAACAAGTATTTCCATACTCTTTTACTTATTTTCACTCTCGGAAATCTTAAGCATCGCAAGAGTCCCTGTACGAGCGCATTCCAAAATACTGACCGACTTTAGGGTATCTAAAAACATACTGATCCTTTCTGGTGTATCACACATTTCAATAATCATCTGTGAATGACCAAGCTCTGCAATTTTCGCCCCTAAAATCTGGCAATTTTCCATAATATCCTTCCGGTTATCTCTTTTATAGCGAAGCTTAACCATAAGAAGTTCCCTGCAAAGTCCCTGATTTTCCGTGAAGGTTCGCACTTTAATTATGTCGAGCTTTTTGTTCAGTTGTTTTTCCACCTGTTCTAAGGTTCGCTCTTCCCCGCTGGAAACAATGACCATATTGGAGACCGCACTGTCTTCCGTCTCTCCTACGGTCAAGGAATCAATATTAAAGCATCGCCTCCAAAACAGTCCTGCAACCTTTGCCAAAACACCGGAGCGGTTTTCTACCAATACAGAATAAATTCTCTTCATCAGGCCGTCTCCTCCATATCTACAAAGACTTCCAAGATTCCATTTTCCTCTTTATCCAAAAAGGCTCGAATACTCTCTTTTACCTCTTTATTCTCTTTTACGGAAAAATAAGAAAGACCGTACGCCTTGGAAAGCAGAGACAAATCCGGATTCCCGCTTAAGTCAATCATGGAATAATGCTCCTTATATGCTGTCTTTTGATACTGTCTTACCAAACCGAGAACACCATTATGAAAAACAATAATTTTCACGTGTGCACTGTATTGGCGAAGAGTAGCAAGCTCCATAAGGCTCATCTGAAATGCACCGTCTCCCATGACGGCAATAATTTCCTTTTTATTCTTTCTATCCTCTAAGTAAGCATTCTCCTTTTCCGCAAAATAAGCTCCGATTGCCGCAGGAAGAGAATAGCCCATGGTGCCCATACCGCCCGAGGTCAAGAAACGGCCATTCTTCATCTTGTAATGTTTACAGGACCATAACTGATTCTGTCCAACATCCGCTACATAGATGGCATCATCTTGCAATGCCAGATTCAGCTCTCTAAGGAAATAATGCGGGTTTACAAAAGTAGAGTTCATTTCCTCCTTTTTTTTCTTTTCTATAAGAAGCTCCGTCTCCTCTTTAATTCCGTTTAATTCTTCCATCCAATCCGGATAGGAAAGCTCCGCATCAACGTTAAGAAGACTGTCTAATACGCTGGAAATATCTCCGACTAGGGGAATCTCCGGACCTGCATTTTTCCCGATTTCTGCAGGATCCACATCAATATGCACCAGGGTTTTATTTTCTGTAATCAAATCCGGCTGGCTTATAGAGCGATCAGCCACTCTTGCCCCCATCATGATGATAAGCTCTGCCCTGTTCATGGCCTTATTTCCGTAAGACCTTCCATTATTTCCTACCATGCCAAAGTACAATGGGTCCTGATCCTGCATCGTGCCGAGCCCCATCATGGTGCTTACCACGGGGATATTAAATTTGTGAGAAAACTCCCTTACCTTTTCTGAAGCTCCCGCTAAATGTACACCGCCTCCCACACAAAGAATCGGTTTTTTAACACTGAGAAGACGTTGAAACAGACGCTTAATCTGTACCGGATTGCCTTGCACTGTGGGTTTATAGGTACGCATCTTTAAATCATCCGGGTACTGAAATTTCCTAAGGCTTGCCTTCTGTACATCAATTGGAATATCGATTAAAACCGGACCCTTTCTCCCTGTCATAGCAATATGAAAAGCCT
>CALIEL010000262.1 GCA_938022235.1 Oribacterium parvum | reverse complement strand
GGGAGAGGAGATTGACCTGGATGCGGTGGATCTTCTGGAAGGAATCGGAACGGAAGATCAGGTTAGAATGTATCTGAAGGAAATCGGTACCGTGCCCCTTCTTACCGCAGAGGAAGAATATGCTCTTGCCATGAAGAAGCAGGAGGGAGATGAATATGCTAAACAAAGGTTGATTGAAGCCAACCTTCGTTTGGTTGTTTCTATTGCCAAAAGATATACCGGCCGCGGAATGAGCTTCCTGGATTTGGTGCAGGAAGGAAATCTCGGTTTGATTAAGGGTGTAGAAAAATTTGACCCGGAGAAGGGCTTTAAGCTTTCCACCTATGCTACCTGGTGGATTCGTCAGTCCGTAACCAGAGCCTTGGCAGACCAGGCCAGAACCATTCGTGTTCCGGTACATATGGTGGAAACCATCAATAAGATGTCCAAGATGCAGAGAAAGCTGACCTTAGAGCTTGGTTATGAGCCTTCCGTAAAGGAACTGGCGGAGCATTTGGATATGACAGAGGAGAAGGTACAGGAAATCATGCAGATTGCCAGAGAGCCGGCTTCTTTGGAAACCCCCATCGGTGAAGAGGATGATTCCAACCTGGGAGATTTCGTAGCGGATACCAATGTTCTTTCTCCGGAGGGAAATGTGGAATCCGTAATGCTTAGAGAGCATATCGATACGCTTCTCGGGGATTTAAAGGAAAGAGAAAGACAGGTTATCGTACTTCGTTTCGGTTTGGAGGACGGACACCCAAGAACACTGGAAGAAGTGGGAAAAGAGTTTAATGTTACCAGAGAGAGAATTCGACAGATTGAGGCAAAGGCTTTAAGAAAGCTGAGAAACCCTGTCCGTTCCAAGAGAATTCGAGACTTTTTACAGTAAGGAAGCTATGAAGAAAAATTATGAACAGCTGATGGAAAGCCATCTTCCGAAAAACGGAGAAAAAAAGAGATTGCTGCTCCATGTCTGCTGTGCTCCTTGCTCCACGGCAGTACTGGAGAGCCTGGAGCAATATTTTTCCATCAGCATCTTCTTTTATAACCCGAACTTGGATTCGAAATCCGAGTTTTTGCATAGGGCGGAGGAATGTAAGAGGTTGGTGAAGGAAATGGGCTTTTCTATGGATGTGATTGTTTCCAACTATATCCATGAGGAGTTCCTGGAGATAGCCAAGGGTTTGGAAAAGGAGCCTGAAAGAGGAGCCAGGTGCGATGCCTGTTTTAATCTTCGATTAGAAGAAACTGCCCAATACGGGGCCGCATGGAATAAAGAACATCCGGATCAGGCTTTTGATTATTTTTGTACCAGCTTAAGCATCTCTCCTCTAAAAAATGCTGCCGTCTTAAATGAGATAGGAGAAGCATTGGGAGAGAAGTACGGAATCGCCTACCTGCCTTCGGATTTTAAGAAAAAGAGTCGATACCTTCGTTCCATAGAATTATCCAAGGAACATAATCTGTATCGGCAGGACTATTGCGGATGTGAATTTTCCAAGGCGGAAAGCATCAGAAGAAATAAGGAAAGAGAAAAAGCGGAAAGTTGCTCGAAATAGGAGGGGGATATGCTTAGTCAAGAGGTAAAAATCATCAATGAATCAGGATTACATTTACGTCCGGCCGGGGTGCTTACCCAAACCTGTATTCGATATAAAAGTGAAATTATTTTGCATTACGGAGAGCGTAAGATTGTAGGAAAGTCTGTGCTAAACGTGATGGCTGCCGGAGTAAAGCGAGGCAGTACCGTAGTGGTAGAATGTAATGGTCCTGACGAAGAAGAGGCCCTAAAGGCAGTGGTGGAAGCCATTTCCAACGGCCTAGGAGAAGGCCCGGAGGGCTCAGAGCCATTGTTCACATAAGACAAAAGGGGATGTAAAAATTTACATCCCCTATTTTATTGCTACAATGATGAATGTTTCGCTCTATACCCTTTGGAATAAGGGGCAATCTGAGCCCGTCAGTTCTTAGCTTTTGTTTTTTAAAGCTTAGAACTGCTACGTGGCGAGGTTAGCGAGAGCGTGCCCCTATTTCAAAGGGTATAGGAGCGAAAATATAGAAACATTGAAGTTTATCACTCCAAAATTCTCTTCAAAACCTCTACTGCATGTCCCAGTGTCTTACTGGTATCAATGGCTTCTACAGCACCGGCATCCATATAGGCGGCATTGCCCGGTTCAATGGGTAGTTTTGCCAGAAGTTCCAGCCCTTCTTTTTCAGCCAGCTCTTCAATATGGCTTTCTCCAAAGACGGATATTTTCTCCTCGCAGTGGGGACACTGGAGGTAGGACATATTTTCAATGATTCCCAAGATAGGAATATTCATCTTTTCCGCCATCCGTACAGCCTTCTGCACAATCATGGAAACCAGGTCCTGGGGGGAGGTGACAATCACGATTCCCGCCACCGGCATGGATTGAAATACAGTTAAGGGGACGTCTCCGGTTCCGGTGGGCATATCTACGAAGAGATAATCAATATCCTTCCATTCTACCTCCTGCCAGAACTGTTTTACCGCATTGGCAATCATGGAGCCTCTCCAGATTACGGGATCGGTTTCATTTTCCAAAAGCAGATTGGTGGAAATGATTTCCACGCCTCCTGCACTTTTCTCCGGCACCATGGACTTTCCGTCGCTGCTTAACGCTACGCCGTCGTGAGCCAGTCCGAAAGCCTTAGGAATGGAAGGTCCGGTAATATCCGCATCTAAAATTCCTACATGATAGCCCGCCTTATTCATTGCGGAAGCAAGTAAGGAGCAAACGGTGGATTTTCCCACACCGCCCTTTCCGGATACGATGCCGATTACCTTCTTTACGGAAGAGCCGGGGGCTAAGGGTAACTTCTGAATTCCCGCACTTTTACTTGGGCAGCCGGATGAGCAGCTGCTACAGTTGGAGTTGCAGGAAGATGGATTTTGTTCTGCCATAATATTTCCTTTCTCTATACCTTTTCCTTCTTTAGAAAAGCCACAAAGCTCTCTAAGGAAGGAGAGTTGTTCTTGTTGTTATACAGAAAAGCAATTCTTCGCTTTTCTATAGGCTGGGGAAGTTTTATTTCCACCAGCTGCCCATTTTTTAGATCTTCCTCCACAAAATCTCGAATTACCCAGGCAATACCGATGCCGATTTTGGCTGAGTCAATCAAAAGATCCATGGTATTTAATTCCATAATCTGGGGGCAGTAGATTTGATTCTCCTTCAGATAATTCTCAATATGATGCCGGGAGAGATTTTGCTCCTCCAAAAGCATCACATTGGCATCCTGAAACAAGGAAAAGGCTTCTCCCCTAATGTTTTTCAGATTACGCAAATATTGAGGAGCTGCCACCAGAATATCCTCCACTTCCCGCTCCATCAGAATTTCCTGATTGATACCAAGCTTTTTCGGAAGAGCTGCTAAAGCCAGATCAATCTGATGATCCTCTAAAAGATGGAGGGTTTTTCCGCTATCCTGATTCTTTAAGCTGATACGAATATTGGGGTACTCCTTCATAAAAGCCTTCAGATAGGGAAGAAGAATAAAACGGCAAAGGGTGCTGCTGGCACCGATATCCAGATGACCGATATGAAAGTCCTTCATTTTCTGGAGGGTTTCTTCCGCCTCTTGAATATGAGCAAAGGCATCCTTGATATACTGAAATAAAACCTTTCCCTCATCGGTTAAACTGACGCCCCGGGAATTTCTTTTAAATAGCTTGATTTCCAAGCTATCCTCTAAGCGAACGATAGTTTTGGAAATCGCCGGCTGGGAAATATAGAGCTGTTCTGCGGCCTTGGAAATGTTTCCGCTTTTAGCCACTTCATAAAATATCCGATAGGTGGATAGGTTCTGTTCCATGTTTATCCTTTCTTTTTGAGATAACTTAAGGGAATAATAAGTATCTAAAAAATGTATTTTGATTATAGCAGTAGCTTTGTTACACTGTAAAGAAGAATGCAATTCTGCTTTTATAAAATACATAGAAGCAGGCGGTTTAGCTAGGAAGTAAGGAGATTTCCATGGGAATGACGATGAGTCAGAAGATTTTGGCCAAGCATGCAGGCTTAGAGGAAGTACAGGCAGGACAATTAATTCTAGCCAAGGTGGATTTGGTACACGGAAATGATATCACCACTCCGGTGGCAATTCGTGAGCTGGATAAGATTCACGGAGAGGGAGTATTTGACAAGGAGAAGGTAGTCTTTGTTATGGATCACTTTGTGCCTAATAAGGATATTACCTCTGCTAAATGTACTCAGATTTGCAGAAACTTTGCTAAGGAGCATGGACTGAAGCACTACTATGATGTAGGAAACATGGGTATTGAGCATGCCCTGATTCCGGAGCAGGGCCTGATTACAGCGGGAGAGCTGTCCATCGGTGCCGACTCCCATACCTGTACCTATGGGGCTTTAGGGGCGTTTTCCACAGGCGTGGGCTCTACAGATATGGCGGCGGCTATGGCTACAGGAGAGCTTTGGTTCAAGGTGCCCACCGCTATTAAGGTGGTATTAAAGGGCAAATTACAAAAACATGTCAGCGGTAAGGATCTGATTCTTCATTTGATCGG
>CALIEL010000261.1 GCA_938022235.1 Oribacterium parvum | reverse complement strand
CTATAAAAGCACTTCCTTTTGGTACAGTTGATTAAACTTACGAACGATTTCCTTACATTGCTCAATCATAGGAAGCTGATCTTCTCCTACCGGCACGGTAGTCGCCTTAAAGGCGGTAATGTCCGCAGCCTGAGAAACAGGGTAAGTGAAAAATCCTGCAGGCAAACCTACTTCATTATCATTAACGCTCTCTCCCCCATGGAATCCCCGGAGCTTCATCTCCGCCTTCACGGTGGGGTTACGGCTCAGTCTTTGGGTTGTGACCAGATTCAAATAATAAAAGCTAAGGGTATGGAGAGCCGGCAATCCGGACTGAATACAAATAGTACTTACATTGGGATCAAGCCCCACGGAAAGATAGTCCAAGGCCACCTCGATAATATTGTCTCGAATCTTCTTGGGATTATCGTAGTTATCCGTTAATGCCTGGTCATCTGCAATCAAAATATTGATCTGATCATATTCTCCGGAATTCTGTAAATCCACTCTTCTACGTAAAGATCCTATATAATGTCCCAGATGTAATTTTCCTGTAGGACGGTCTCCGGTTAAAATGATTTTCTTTCCTGTACTTCCCATTTTTCTCTCCTTAAACCTTAGATACTTCATTATTTCTTGAAGTATTTATAATAATCGAAAGTCTTTCTTCTTATTTATAACCTTGCCCAGTATACCATAGATTCTCTTAAAAGGCATTTTGAATCAACTGAATCTTCTCTCCTTCTATACTGACCACATCAAAGCGACAGGCTGTTTCTGTCAAAGAATAGCCAAGTTTACAAAGATAGGCTGTGGCCCAGTTACGCAGGCGCTTTTGTTTCGCTCTATCCACCGCATAAAGGCCCGGCACAAGGCTATGCTCCTTTCTCCCCTTCACTTCTATAAAGCAGAGTGTGTCTCCGTCTCTAGCCACCACATCCATCTCCAGATGATGAAAATGACTGTTACGCTCCAGAATTTCATAGCTCTTTTCTTCCAAAAAGGCTACAGCCCTGTCTTCAAAGACTTTTCCCTTTAGTGTATTAGAAATATTGGAAGCCTTAACAGTATTTGAAAGCTTTAAAGCATCTGAGGTCTTTGCACCGAACTTTATCATCTTCATTTTTGATGTATTTGCTTTTTGCGTTTTATCTTTGTCTGCTATGTCTTCTTCTGTCTTTCCCATCTGTACTCCTAAAGTTTTACGATTCTCCGGCATAAAGCTTTTTTAAAAAGCTTCGACGGTGTATAGGACAGGGGCCATGCTCTAAAATAGCTTCTGTATGGGCTTTGGTTCCATATCCCTTATGTTTCTCAAAGCCATATTCCGGATATTCTTTGGCATAGTCCAGCATAAGATGATCCCTACTGACCTTGGCCAGAACGCTGGCTGCCGCAATGGATAAAGACTTGGCATCCCCGTGAACAATAGGAATTTGGGGGATATCCACCAAAGGAATCGTTACCGCATCATTAAAAAGAATAGATGGTTTAATAGAAAAATTCTTCTCCATCTCCCGGATAGACAGTCTCATAGCTTCGTAGGTCGCCTGTAAGATATTGATTTCATCAATTATTTCCGGAGAAACGATGCCGATTCCATAGGCTATCGCATTTTCCTTAATTTCAAGAAAGAGAGCTTCTCTCCGCTTTTCCGTCATTTTCTTGGAATCATTGAGAAAATAAAAAAGATGCTCTTTTGGTAAAATGGCGGTAGCCGCCACTACCGGTCCGGCTAAGGGTCCTCTCCCTGCCTCATCAACTCCGGCAATAAAGGGAAGATCTGTATGTTCTTCCTCCAATTTCCACATTTCCTTTAAACGGGCTTCCTCTTTAAGTCTTTGTGCTTCTGTCATGCCTTGGCCTCATTTCCTTAAAACGCTTCTTCCCGGTATTATCTTTCCACTTTATTCTACTGCTGAATCCTCATCCCCTTCATCAGACCACTTACCGGGATGCTCCAGGCTGATTTTCCCCAGTCTGCCACTACGAAAATCATCTAAAATCAGACGGGAGACTCTGGTGTAATCCACATCTCCTCCCTTTTTGATACAGGCTCTTTTTACGGCAATCTTATCCATAATGGAAAGAGCCGCTTCCCCCTCCTCCGGCTCTATTCCATAGCGCTCCAGAATCGCTTTAGGATAGTAGCGGACAAGATATTTTAAGAAATAAAAAACCAAATCTTCTATTGGCAAAATATCATCATTGATGGAACCTATCAGCGCCAGGTTATAGCCCACAATTTCCCGTTCAAACTTCGGCCAGGTAATTCCGGGAGTATCCAATAACTGTACATTTTTATCCAGCTTAATCCACTGATTCCCTCTGGTAACTCCGGGCTTATTGCCGGTCTTTGCAGTGGAACGTCCCACAAAGGCATTGATAAAGGTGGATTTTCCCACATTGGGAATGCCTAAAACCATGGCTCTAACCATCTGAGAGGAAATACCCTTTTTTCTGTTCTTCTCATAGAGGGGTTGGGAAGCCTCTTGAATCAATTTGTTTACCTTTTTTACGCTAGCTCTGTTTCTGGCATCAATCCCTAAAGTAAAGAAGCCCCTTCTATGAAAGTCCTCCATAAAGAGCTTGCTACGCTCGTCATCCGCCAAGTCCAGCTTATTAAACAATAAAACTCTGATTTTATCCTTAGCCAGCTGGTCGATTTCCGGATTTCTGGAGGAATTGGGACAACGGCTGTCAATAACCTCTATGATTACATCACATAAAGGCAAATCCTCTTTCATTTTCCGCTTGGCCTTAGCCATATGACCGGGATACCACTGTATCTTCATTTTTCCTCCTTAGCCAATCAAGGATATTTTCCGAAAAGGAAAAATCCTGAACCAAACCCTGCCTATAATCTGGCTCTCCTGTATATTTCCCATATTTTGAAAACGACTGTCCTCCGAAGAATCCGTATTATCTCCCAAAAGAAAGTATTCATTTTCCCCAAGCTCCACCGGATTCTTCGCTACTCCTTCAAGGACAATGGGAGAAAGCTTGTCTGTTTCCAAAAGAGTGCCGTTGATATACACACGGCCGTTTTGGATAATCACGGTTTCTCCGGGCAGTCCGATGATACGTTTTATATTGTTGGACTTATCCTTTTTTTGAAAAAGCACCACATCATAACGTTTCGGCTTTTTAAACTGATAAAAAAATTCATCCACCAGTACCGTATCTCCCGCAGAAAGGGAGGGCTCCATGCTGTGACCGGAAACTCTCGCCAAAGAAAAAAAGCTATGCACCACAAACCAGGCCAGGGAAAGGATAACAATAAAATCCACTAAATTACGAATCCATTTTTGCAGTATTGCTTGTTCTTTCATGGGGCTCCTTTCCCTTCTGATTTTTCGTTTCTAAAGCATAGCAACTATTTTTAAAATGCATCAACTATATTCTACACATTGCATCGATAATAAAAAAGGTGTCCCCTGAGGAACACCGCTTTTACTCTTATTTTGCAGCCTTAACCTTAGCAGCCTTACCAACACGGTCACGAAGGTAGTTCAACTTAGCTCTTCTTACCTTACCTCTACGAACCACTTCAATCTTCTCTACGAATGGGCTGTGGATTGGCCAAGTCTTCTCTACACCCACACCGTTGGATGTCTTACGAATAGTAAAGGTTTCTCTGTTGGATCCACCCTGAATCTTCAGAACAGTTCCCTCGAAAACCTGAGTTCTCTCTCTGTTACCCTCTTTAATCTTGTTGTATACCTTAACGGTATCTCCTGTGTTGAAGTCTGCCAATGCTTCTTTTCTCAGCTGAGCATCTTCAATTCCCTTAATGATTTCATAATTTGACATTTCTTTGTCCTCCATAATAATTCCATGTTCATACACGTCTTGCGTCAGCGGAACATATGATACGGTTTTCGTTTTGTCCTATTACAAAACAGCCCTAATAAATTACCACAAAGCCTTGGAAAATGCAAGAAAAATCCCTGCCTTAGCTTCATTTTTTTCATCTTTTCCGCTTCTTTTTTTCGATAAAAAGCTCCGGATTTTCTTCTCTATATTTTTCATACAGCTCCGGTCTTTGTTTCTTCGTGACTCTAAGGCTCTCTTCCCACCTCCACTGCCGGATTTTTTTATGATCTCCGGAAAGAAGAATCTCGGGAACCTCTCTATCCTGAAAGCTTCTGGGACGTGTATATTGGGGATATTCCAAAAGTCCTTGGGAAAAGCTTTCTTCTTCAAAGCTCTCTTTTTTATTCAGAACTCCATCCTGTAAACGGGCTATGGCATCAATCATGATGACGGCAGGGAGTTCTCCTCCGGTAAGCACATAGTCTCCAATGGAAACCTCTTCCACCTCTAAAATATCCAGGGCTCTTTGGTCTATGCCTTCATAATGCCCGCAAAGAAAGAGGATATGCTCCTCCTTGGCCAATTCCATAGCCATACTTTGCTTAAATACCTTCCCCCTGGGAGAGCAGTAAATTACTCTATCCGGTCTTCCCTCTCTTTGCACCAAGTCCTCAAAGGCGGAAACAATGGGCTGAACCTGCATTAACATTCCAGCCCCTCCCCCAAAGGGCGCATCAT
>CALIEL010000260.1 GCA_938022235.1 Oribacterium parvum | reverse complement strand
TCCAGAGTTTTAATTCATATGGTGGATGCCGCCGGAACGGAAGGCCGAAAGCCTCTGGAGGATTTTTTACAAATTCAAAAGGAATGTGAAGAATATGATGAGGAAATTCTCCGTAAGCCTATGATTGTGGCCGCCAACAAGATAGAGCTGGTACAAAGCGAGGAGCAGGAAGAGAATCTGGCTCTTTTGGAGAAGTATTGTACAGAGCATAATCTCCCCTTTTTCCGTCTTTCCGCAGCTTCCAATCAAGGAATTTTACCCATATTGGAGAAAACCTGGGAGCTATTGGAAGAAAATAAAGAGCAGGCTGTAGTCTATGAAAGCGAAGTGGATCTGGAAAATCTTGGTGCGGTAGAAATGCTGGCCATCAGCTATGATCATCCGGAAGAGGGTGTTTTTGTCGTGGAAGGCCCCAAGATGGAGAAGATGCTGGGCTATACCAACCTGGAAGCGGAGAAGGGCTTCCTTTTCTTCCAGCGTTTTATGGTAGAGCAGGGAATTATTAAAGAATTAAAGAAGATGGGCTTAAAAGAAGGGGATACCATCAAGATTTACGCCCACGAATTTGAATATTATGACACGGAGGACGAGGAATGAAATCCTACATCAAAGACAGTAAAATGCGTTCCGTTTTAAAAGGAGCTGCACAGAAGATAGAACCAACCCTTTCTTTGGGAAAGAATTCCATTACTCCGGAATTTATTGAAGCGGTAAGGGAATATATGGAAAAACATGAGTTGATGAAGATTCATGTTTTAAAAAATTGTATCGATGATCTTCGAGAACTGGGAAATACCATTGCTGAACGTTCCGGAACGGAGCTGGTACAGATTATCGGTCGTATGATCGTCTTATACAAACCGGCAAAAGAAGAAAAAGACAGGAAATTCTCTCTATGAAATCCATAGCCATTTTAGGGGGAAGCTTTAATCCGGTGCATTACGGACATTTAAAAATGGCGGAAGCCGCCATGGAAAGCACTCATTTTTCCAAGGTTCTTTTTATCCCCACCGGTACCCCCTATCATAAAGAGCAGAAGGATTTGCTTCCCTTTGCCGATAGGCTTAAGCTTTTGGAACTGGCTATTGAAAAATATCCGGATTTTGATTGCTCTCCTATGGAAGGAGAGAGGGATGGGAATTCCTATACCATCGATACGGTAAGAGAACTTCTGCGGCAGAATCCGACGAATTCCTACAGTCTTTTAATCGGAACCGACCAGTTTTTAACCCTTCGTTCCTGGCATAAAATAGAAGAACTGGGGCAACTGGTAGATTTTTATGTTGCCAATCGAAACGGGGAGATGGAGTTCTCTACTTTCCAAAAGGAAAGGAAGGCTTTGGAGAAAGAGTTTTCTTTACATTGCATCTTATTTCCTATGCCGGCTATAGACCTTTCCAGTACGGAGATTCGGAATCGACTGAAAGCAGGAAAGTCCATTCATGGAATGCTTCCAAAGTCGGTGGAAGAGTATATTTTGAAAAAGGGCTTCTACCGTTAAAGAAGGAAATCATAAAGAGGATATCTATATCGAATAAAGCAACTATATCGAAGAAAGCAACTATATCGAAGAAGATATCTATAGCAAAGAGGAATCATGGAAGAAAAAGAATTTATGCAAAAAATCGAAGAAATTCGAAAGCATTTGCAGGAGCATTTAAAGAAGGAGCGCTATGAGCATTCTTTAAGTGTGGCCTTTACCAGCATCTGTCTGGCTATGGCCCACGGGGTAGACCTCCAAAAAGCGGAGCTTGCAGGACTTTGCCACGACTGTGCAAAATATATGGGGAAAAAAGAATTACTGGAAGCTTGTCAGAGAGAGCATATCCCTCTGCTTCCCGAGTATTTGGAGGCGCCCCAGGTTCTCCACGGTATTTACGGCGCCTGTTATGCCAAAAAACATTTTCAAATCGACAATGAAGAGATTCTCTCCGCTATTTACTACCATACCCTGGGAAAACCGGCTATGACCACTTTGGAAAAGATTGTATATCTGGCCGATTACATTGAAGTCAGAAGAGGAAATCGGGAGGACTTAAATGCAATCCGGGAAATTGCCTTTCGAGATTTGGATTTGGCGGTGAAGCTTTGTTTAGAGGCAAGTATTGCCTATGTAAAAGAAAAGGGACAGCATTGTTGCTCTTTATCCCTGGATGCGTTAGCATATTATCAAGAGAAAAAGGAGGTATAAATGGAATCTTTGGACTTATGTGAAAAAATTGTATCTGTTTTAGATGAGAAAAAAGGAAGTGACATTATCGTTTTGGACATTTCCGAAATCTCCGTTTTATCGGATTATTTTGTTTTGGTGTCCGCAGATAATGTAAGACAGCTGGATGCCCTGAAGGATGCCCTGGAAGAAGCCGTTCATTTGGATAATCGTAAAGCGGAGGGAGAGAGCAGCTCCGGTTGGATTCTTTTGGATTATAAGGATGTTATCGTGCATCTTTTTGATAAAGAAACCAGATCCTTTTACAACCTGGAAAAAATCTGGTCTGATGCCAAGAGAGTAGAATTATAAGAAAGGCTATAGCATGAAGAGTGTAAAAAGACATGAGCTAAGTAGAGAAGAGGTTTGGCACTTTGATGATTTATATGCCAATGATGAAGCATTTTTAAAGGCTTTGGCGGAATCCGAAGAGAAAGCAACGGAAATTGCTTCCTATGAGGGACGTCTCGGCAGTTCTTCGGAAATTTTATTAAAAGCTTTGAAGGAGAAAGAGGCATTAGCCTTATTATCCAGCCACTTTTTGGCCTACAGCATGATGAAAAGCGATGTGGATACCAAAGACCAGGAAGCCTTAAGCTTAAATCAGAAAGCAATGGCTGTGGAGGTTCGAAACGGAGAAAAATTAGCCTTTTTCGATCCGGAGATTCTTTCCTTGTCTTCGGAATATCTGGATAAAGCATTTTCAGACTGTAAGGAATTGGAGAGGTATTCCGTCTATATCAAGGACGTCAGAAGATTAAAAGAGCATACTTTGGATAAGAATGCCGAGAAGCTTCTGGCATCGGCTCAGTCCATGGCCAGCGGTCCCTATCAGGCATTTTCCATGCTGCAAAATGCCGATCTTCAATTTCCTTCCGTGGAAATGAACGGGGAAGAAATCCCCGTCAGTAACGCCCGTTTTGTCCCCTTACAGACCGGCAATAACCGTCCGCTACGTAAGGCGGTATATGAAGCATTTTATAAGGTATATCAGGATCATAGAAATACCTTTGCCGCATTGTTTGACGCGCAGCTAAAGCAGCAGTATTTCTTTGCCAAGGCCAGAAACTATCCTACAGCCTTTGCTGCTTCCGTAGGGGAAGTGGATGTTTCCGAGAAGGTTTGGGATCATCTGATTTCCGCCGTTCACAAGAAGATTTCCGCCTTTCATGATTATGTTGCTCTTCGAAAGGAAATGCTTGGCTTAGAGGATCTTTCCATGTATGACGTTTACGCGCCCATGGTAAAGGACTACGAGTACCATATTGATTTTGAGGAAGCCAAGGAAGTAATTTTAAAAGGTCTAAAGCCTTTAGGAGAGGACTATCAGGAGCTTTTGAAAAAAGCTTATTCCGAGTATTGGATTGATGCCAAGGAAAATGACGGAAAGCGTGTGGGAGCATACTGCAACCCTGTATTTGGCGTTCATCCCTTTATCCTTATGAGCTATCAGGGCACCATGGATGACCTGTTTACCTTAGCCCATGAGCTGGGACATGCCATGCATTCCTATTATTCGGAGAAGGAGCAGGGCTTCCTGAATTCTCAATACAAGCTTTTTGTTGCGGAAGTAGCTTCCACCACCAACGAAGTGCTGCTGTTATACTATCTGATGGAACAGGCAAAAAACAAGGAAGAGAAGCTCTATCTTTACAACCATTTCCTGGAGAGCTTTAAGGGAACCTTCTTTAGACAAACTATGCTTTCCGAGTTTGAACGTAAAGCCGCTTCTATGTTGGAAGCAGGAGAGGCCATCACTGCAGATAGCCTGGAGAAAGTCTATCATGATTTGAATAGCTATTACTTTGGTCCGGATATGAAGATTGATGATCTGATTTCCGTAGAATGGAGCAGAATCCCTCATTTTTACTACAACTTCTACGTATATCAGTATGCAACAAGCTTTGCCGTATCCTGTGCTATTGCCAAAAGAATTTTAGCCAAGGAAGAGGGAGCCCTGGAGCAATATAAGAAGTTCCTGTCCAGCGGTTGCACCAATGATCCTGTATCCTTGTTACAGCTTGCGGGAGTGGATCTTTCCACGGAAAAGCCTATGGTGGATGCCATCAGTATGTTCCATAGCATCGTGCAGGAAATGAGAGACTTATATCACAAAGCATAATTTTTTGTATCTATAGAATTTTTTACAATAATAATTACCTATAAATCAACTTCAATTTAAGCCTCTGCTTGCGATTTGTCCAATTTTGTTATAGAATTGACAAGTAACAAACATTTCTATTTTGAAGGAGGACAGTATGGAGGAAGTTCAAAAGAAAGAGAAATTCCATCATCCTAAAGGGCTTTGGTTAGCCTGCATTGGTATGGCCGGTTCCAGCTATCTGAAGTATGCGGTATCCGGTATTACTATTTTTTTCTACACCTATTCTGTAGCAATGGGCGGTCTTGGTTTAAGCGATAAACAAGCAGGACTTATCATTTCTATCGCCGGAGCTTTCGGTTCCGTGCTGCCACTCTTAGTCTCCATTATTACAGACCGTTTTCTGGGTATGCAGAAAGCGATGATTATGGCATTCTTTTTACAGAGTGTTGCCTATGCCATTTTCTTCTTCTTTACCCCCCATGTTCCCATGATTATTGTGGGTATCGTGATTAACATGTGCTCCATGGCTTTTATGAACAACAACTTAACAGCCATTGTAGGAATGCTTTACTCCAATAAAGAGCATGCCAGAAAGGATGCAGCCTACGGTATCTTCTACATGGCGGTAAATATCGGAAGCTTCTTTGGACCGATTTTCGGAGGACTTCTTACAGACCACTGGATGGCTGTGAAGGATGCAGAGGGTAATATTGTTAAATACGGTTATAAGTATGCTTACCTGATGGTTGCCATCGGTATGTTTATCGTATTCCTGATCTTCCTTGTTTTAATTCCGAAGTGGTTAGGAGAGGTAGGAAAGCACCCCGCAAATGCAAAGGGCGCTAACAAAGAAGAGAAGCAGAAGGTAGAATTCAAGTTTAGTCCGGTGGAGAAAACACGTTTGGTGGGAATGGGTATTATTTTCATCCTGGTAACCGTTTACTGGACAGTGTACTTTCAGACTTCTTATACCATCAATACCCTGGCAAATGATTATGTTAACCTCAATGTAGGCGGCTTCCATGTGCCTGTAGTATGGTTGATTTCCTTTAACGGAATTTTATGTATTATTCTTGCTCCGCTTCTTGGAAATCTTTGGATGACTCTTTCTCAAAAGAAGATGGATCCTCCTGTAAGCTTAAAGATGGCTGTGGGAATGATTATTACCGGTCTTGCTTTCTATATCATTTTACTTGGTTTCAATACCTTACATGGTGTATTGGATAAGACGGTAAAGATGGATCTTTGGTATATGCTTCTTGCTTATGCCATTTTAACGGTAGGAGAACTCTTGGTATCTCCTGTAGGTATGGCTTTGTTTAATAAGCTGACTCCGGAGCGTTTCTCCTCCCTGGCTATGAGTGTATGGTATTTAACCTATACCTTCTCCGGTATTGCTTCCGGATATCTGGTAGCGGTAGCTAAGGATTGGGGATATGGAAAGATTCTGAATATCTTAGGTGCAGCCCTTATCATCAGCGGTGTGGTTATGTTGGTGATTATGCCCTTTATTGAGAAGCTGATTGCTGTAGACAAATTAAGCACAGAAGAAGCAGCAACAGAGACTGCAGAATAGCTTTAAAAATGACTCTTTTCATCTCTCTGTGAACTGTCATATAATCAAGCATAAAGCTTTATAAGGAAAGTAACCCTAATTAATACGAATCTCCGATATTTCAAAGACTTCTATGAGTCAGGAAATATCGGAGATTTTTTCGTACAAACGTTTGCATAAAAAGAAAGAATATGCTATACTTTTATAAATTTTAAATTCTAAGAAAAGAGGCCAGGATGGGAAGACCAAGAAAAGTACCAAGCAAAGATAATTTAACAGAGAAGCAATTAGCGATTTACAACTACATTAAAGAATGTGTTCAGATTAGAAACTATCCGCCTTCTGTTAGAGATATTTGCACAGAGGTCGGTTTAAAGTCCACTTCCAGCGTTTTTAGTTACTTAAATGACTTGGAGCAGGCCGGACTGATCCGTAAGGATCCATCCCATCCCAGAGCCATTGAAATCTTGGACAAAAGCCATAGTGGAAAAGCCTCTAAAAGCAGTAAGACAAAGGAGCTTTCTCCCGTACATAGCTCACCTGTTGAAGAAAGTATGAAGGAAATGGTGTCCGTACCGGTAATCGGTACCGTTGCCGCAGGAACCCCCATCTTTGCCGAAGAGAATGTTAGCGACCATTTTCCCCTTCCTACAGAGATTTTACCGAATCAGGAGACCTTTATTCTGAAGGTAAAGGGAGATTCCATGATTAATGTAGGTATTTTCGACGGAGACTATCTGATGGTTGCAAAGCAAAATACCTGCAGTGACGGTGAGGTTGTGGTGGCTTTGGTAGAGGATAGTGCTACCGTTAAGCGCTTCTACAAAGAAAAAGGATATATCCGTCTACAGCCGGAGAATGATACCATGGAAGATATCATTGTTAATGACTGTCAGATTCTAGGAAAGGCCATTGGGCTGATTCGTGTTGGACTATAAGCTATACGCTATAAGCCGTTTAATAGATGCGTCTAAATTAATATTGTCGTTTTTTTGAGGAATAAAATGCTGGAAAAATGGTCCGAACCGGGCATCGGTCAATTTTTAAAAGAAAGCTTTTCCATTAGCTGTAAAGCCGGAGAAGAAGAATTTCAGAAACTACAGAAAGAATTCCTACAACTGAATAGCCATCTGGAAAAGCAAGGGGTGAAGCTGCGTCTAGGGAGTTTAAAGGATGACAAGCTATGTTCCTGTAGCCTAGAGTTATCTCTAAAGCATATGAAGAGAGATGCCGGTAAAAAAAGGGAATATGGTACCCATAAGAGTATCGGGGCAGTTTATCTGTATCGTAAAGAGCATAACAGTAAAGATACAGCGCTGTATTCCGGGCTCCCTCTGCGTTCTTATCAAAGAAGAGTAAAGAAATATAAGGAAGAAGGACGATGGACAGAAGAAGAGAAGGCTTTTTTTTAGCCTTCTCTTTTCAATCTTACTCTGTTCTTATTCCTATTCTTATTCCCCTTCTTCTTTTCTGAGTCTTACCAGATTTCTGACACTGCGGCGTCTTTCTTCTTCCAAAGCGGCATAATGCTTTTTGGTGGTATTTACGTCACTATGTCCCAAAACATCCGCCACCAGATAAATATCTCCGGTTTCCTGGTATAGATTGGTACCATAGCTGCTTCGTAATTTATGCGGAGTAATATGCTTAAGGGGAGTTACCTTTTGCGCATATTTTTTCACCATCAATTCCACGGTTCGTACAGACATTCTTTTATTTTGTAAGGATAGGAACAAGGCATTTTCGTGTCCTGAAGCCGGGATTTTCCCCTTTCTTTCCTCCATATAGGCCCTTAAGCCTTGTTCTACCTCATCGGAAAAGTAAATGGAAACCTCCTTGCCTCCCTTTCTATGGATACGGATAGCATTGTTTTGGAAATCTACATTGGAACAGTTTAAACCTACGCATTCCGACACACGGATTCCGGTCCCCAACATTAACTGCATCATAGCCAGGTCTCTAACTTGATTTTTCTCATGATAAAGCTTTTCTTTTTTGCTTAAATCTTCTCCGGACTCTACCTGATCCAGAAACTGTGCAACTTCTCCCTGATCCATACGAATAATCTCTTCCTGAGAAAGCTTCGGCAAGGAGAGAAGAGCGGTCTTATTCTCTTTGATTTGCTCAGTTTTATATAGATAGCCAAAGAAGCTTTTTAAACTGGAAATTTTCCTCTTTATGCTCTTGTTATGATTTAAAACTTCAACTTCCTCAATTTGTCCCTCTTTACCGGTCTTTTTCTTCGTTCTATATTTCAAATATTCCATATATTCTTCTAAATCCACCAGAGATAAACGATCCAAATCCCTGGCTTCAAAATCATAAATATCGGAACGAAGCTTTTTTTCCTCTATTAAAAATTGAAAAAAGACCTTTAAATCATAGGCATAGGCAATCTTGGTTCTGGAGGAAGTAACTTGATCAATACCGCGAAAAAAAGAAGCACAAAAGGCCGGTAGATCCTTTTGTAGCTGTCTAAGCTTTAAAGTATTTTGTTTGTCTAATTCTAAATGATATTGTAATGGCATAGCTTATTCTCTCTAATAATTTTATTCACTCTAATAAGGTTTTTTCTCCATAATCAATACAGAGTAAATCGTTTTAGCTTGAATCCGAATTTGATAGATACCAAAGCCATGTTCAAGCCGTTGCATCTTAGTTTTACCAGATTATAGCATAATCCCTTTTTAAAAAGCAATAACTATTCGTTAAACAAGAGTTTAGCGAATAGTTAT
>CALIEL010000259.1 GCA_938022235.1 Oribacterium parvum | reverse complement strand
GATTCTTACCTTCCACCACCACATGGGAACCGTAGTACAGACAGAGGAAGAAATTGACCGTTTTATGGCGGAAGTGGATCCGGAGTATGTATTCCTGCTTTTCGACAGTGGACACTGCTCCTTTGCGGGCATTGACCCTGAGAAGGTTTTAAAGAAGTATATCTCCAGAGTTCGCCATATTCACTTAAAGGATTTGAGAAAGGCTGTGGTAGAGGAGTCCAGAAAGAATCATTGGAGTTTCTTAAAGAGCGTAAGAGAAGGCTGCTTTACCGTTCCCGGCGACGGCGATGTGGACTTTGCGCCATTGTTCAAGATTATCGAAGAATCCGGCTATGAAGGTTGGGTACTGGTAGAGGCTGAGCAGGATCCTGCAAAGGCTAATCCGCTGGAGTATGCTATCAAGGCCAGAAAGTACATTCACGAAAAAACCGGACTATAAACTGAAAAAACCTAAAGAACATCGCTGAATAGGCAAAACGTAAGAAGTAAAAAGCTCCGAAGAAGGATAGCGGAGTAAAAATACAAAAGGAGGAATTATGGGAAAAACAGTAAAAATGGGACTTTTGGGAATGGGCAGAATCGGAAAGCTTCATGCCATGAACATCCAAAACAGTCTTCCTAACGCAGAAATCATTGTGGCAGTAGACCCCTTCTTAAATGAAGAGATGGAAGCCTGGGCTAAGGGTATCGGCATCACAAACTGCAGCAAGGATCCTAAGGATGTTTTTGAGAACAAAGAGGTAGAGGCAGTTTTGATTTGTTCTTCCACAGACACCCACGCAGATTTCATTATCCAGTCTGCAAGAGCAGGAAAGCAGATTTTCTGTGAGAAGCCAATCCACACCGACTTGGATAAGATTAAGGAAGCTTTGGCGGAGGTTGAGAAGGCAGGAGTGAAGTTGCAGCTTGGATTCGTTCGTCGTTTCGATCGTTCTCACAAGAAGGTAAGAGATGTGGTAGCTTCCGGCCAGTTAGGAAAGCCTTATGTAGTAAAGGTTTGCTCCAGAGACCCTGAAGCACCACCTATGTCCTATGTAGCTGTATCCGGCGGAATCTTTATGGATATGATGATTCATGACTTTGACATGGTTCGTTACCTTGCAGGCTCCGATATTACCGAGGTAAATACCGTAGGCGCTTGTCTGGTAAATCCTGATTTTGCAAAGTATGACGATGTGGATACCGCTATCGTAACCTTGAAGTTTGCTAACGGTGCCATCGGCGTAATCGACAACTGCCGTCAGGCTCCCTACGGTTATGACCAGAGAGTGGAAGTACATTGCGAAAAGGGCTGTGTACAGGACAACAACAATCTGGAAAATGAAGCTTATATCAGCACTGCATCCGGTGTGGAGGGAGCAAAGCCCACATGGTTCTTCTTAGAGAGATATAACGATGCCTTTATTGCGGAAATGGAGGACTTCGTAGATGCAGTATTGGAGGGCAAGGAAGTGCCTGTAGGCGGTAAGGACGGTTTGGAATCCGTACGCGTGGCTATGGCAGCAAGAAAGTCTCTGTTAGAGAAGCGCCCTGTACAACTTAGTGAAATCTAAGAGCGGAATTCTTCTATATAGAAGAGAAATGTTCTTGATCGATAAAATAACCCGTTCCAAGAGGAACAAAAATCCATTTTATAAGAGAGGTAATCAAAATGTTTAAAAAAGCACTTGTAGTTTTAATGGCAGCATCTGCTCTTTCCTTCGCTCTTACAGGATGTGACAAGACTGAGACCAAGACAGAAAATGCAGGAACCGAGGCAAAGTCCGAAGAGGCTAAGTCCGGAGAGGCTAAGTCCGAGGAAGCTAAGGAAGAGAAGAAAGAGGAGAAGGCTGAGGCTAAGTCCGATTCTTCCGAGGATCCCTTGGCAGGAGCAAGCTTCGAAGGAGATTACAAGATTGACGTAATCTTAAAGACCACCTCCTCCGAGTACTGGAGCTATGTGGTAGCAGGAGCAAAGGCATTTGAGAAGGATCACCCAAACGTTAAGGTTGAGGTTAAGGGTGCAAGCTCCGAGACTGCTTATGACGAGCAGCAGAACATGATCGAGACCGACTTAAACTCCGGAAGCTATGACGGATATGTTATCGCTCCATTACAGGCTGACCTGGTTAAGACTCTTATCGCAGGACAGACCAAGCCAATCGTGGCAGTAGATACCAATATCGATGCTAAGGAAGTATTGTCCTTCGTAGGAACTGCAAATGACACTGCGGCAAAGGAAGGCGGAAAGGCTGCCGTTGAGGAAGCAAAGAAGAGAGGCTGGACAGAGATTAAGGCCATCTCCATTTCCGGAGTACAGGGAGACGGAACAGCAACTGCAAGACTGAAGGGATATCAGGAAGGTATCAATGAAGCAGGCGGAGAGTTCTTGGAGAAGGAAATCCAGTATGCTGACGCAGTAGCAGATAAGGCTGTAACTTCTATGGAAGCTATTATGCAGAACCACCCGGAAGGAATCGCTATCATCGCTTGTAACAATGACGATATGGCTATCGCAGCAGCAAGAGCAGCTAAGGGTAACGAAGCATACAAGAATACCATTTTCATGGGCTTCGACGGCATCAAGTCCGCATGTGAAGCTATCCTTGACGGAACAGAGTCTATGTCTGTTGCACAGGAAGCTTATGACATGGGATACAAGTCTGTAGCGGCAACTGTAGCAAAGTTAAACGGAACAGAGCTTCCAGAGTTCATCAACTCCGGCGTATCCGTAATCACAAAGGACAACGCGCAGAAGAGATTGGATGACCTGAATTCTTACTTAGGAAAGTAATCATAGCTTTGAAAATCAAATCAGCCGGAAGATAGCGGATGCTTCCGAGCAAAATGAAGTGAATCTAAGCACAACAAAGGGATGTTTCTCCTCATAAGAAAACATCCCTTTTCTTGAAAGAAGATAAAAAAGAAATTTTTTTCAAATACATTTTTGTGAAAATCATAACAGGCACTATACACAAGAGTAAAATAAAGGGGAAAGCATGAAGGAAAGTATTGTACAACTGAAGGATGTACGCAAGACCTTCCCCGGTGTGGTTGCGCTAAGCAAGATGCAGTTAGATGTACGTAAAGGCGAGATTTTAGGATTGATCGGAGAGAATGGAGCAGGAAAGTCTACGCTGATTAAAGTATTAACTGGGGTATACCATCCGGATGAGGGGCAGATCATCGTAGAAGGACAGGAAAGACAATTTAAAACTCCACAGCAGGCCATTTCTGCGGGAATATCCTGCGTGTATCAAGAACTGAATATTGAGAAGCTGCTTTCGGTAACCGACAATATGTTTATCAACAAGTGGATTCACAAAGGGCCATTACTGGACTATGGAAAAATGCACCAGATAGCCCAGGACATGATGAAGAAGTTGGGATTGGATGTGGATGTGCGGAAGCCGGCAGGACACTACGGCATGGGTGTACAGCAGATGATTGAAATCTCCAAGGCCCTTCTGGCCAATGCCAAGTGCATCATCATGGATGAGCCTACCTCTTCCTTATCGGAAAAAGAGGTAGAAGAGCTTTTGAAAATCTGTAGAGATTTACGGGAGCAGGGAATCGGCATTATCTTCGTATCCCATAAGCTGGAGGAGCTGTTCCAACTCTGCGACCGGATTACCGTTATCCGTGACGGAGAATACATTGATACCAAGGACGTGGCGGATTGGGACAATGACAGCCTGATTAAGGCTATGGTAGGCCGTTCTCTGGATAACCAATTCCCGAAGGAACCAGGCGTGCGTTCTGAAAAACCATTGTTGGAAGTAAAGAATATTCACCGTAAGGGCGTGCTTCACAATGTATCCTTTAAGGCTTATGGCGGAGAGGTTTTAGGATTTTCCGGACTGGTAGGTGCGGGAAGAACAGAAACCATGAGAGCCATCTTTGGAGCGGATCCCATTGACGGAGGAGAAATCTATATCCGTGGGGAAAAGGTGGATATTAAGAATCCCAAAGATGCTATCCGGGCTAAAGTTGCTTTCCTGACCGAGGACCGGAAGGGACAGGGACTGATTTTAAATGAGTCCATCCAGAACAATCTGATTTTAGCGAATTTAAAGGGTTATCAGAAGGGCTTGTTCTTAAGTCAGAAGGATATGGATAGCATGGGTGAGGGCAGAATTCAAGAGCTAAGCATTAAGTGCCCGAGCCAGGAAGAAAGAGTAGGACAGCTTTCCGGCGGAAACCAGCAGAAGGTGGTTATCGGAAAGTGGTTAAATACCAATGCGGATATTTATATCTTGGATGAACCTACCAGAGGAATCGACGTAGGGGCCAAGGTCGAGGTGTATCAGGTGATTAACCGTTTGGTAAAAGAGGGAAAATGTGTCATCATGGTGTCTTCCGAAATGCCGGAAATCCTGGGAATGAGTGATAGGGTGCTGGTAATGCGCGAAGGAAGAATCACCGGAGAAATGTCAAGAAGTACAGATGCTTTCAATCAGGAATCCGTGATGAAAGCAGCTTGGGAGGTATAAGATGCAAAAATCAAAATTAGGAAATTTAAGTAATTATATTGGAACATTTGCGGCACTGATCATTCTGTGTATCGCATTGGCATTGGCTTCTCCCAACTTCTTGGATAAGGCAAACCTGATGTCCATCTTAAAGCAGACCTCTTTTAACGCTCTGCTTTCCACCGGAATGTTGCTTACCCTGATTACCGCAGGAATCGACCTTTCTGTAGGCGCTACGGCAACCTTCGGAGCCTGCGTGGCAGGAGCTATGGTAAGAATGGGAGTGACCAATCCGGTATTCTTGTTCTTGGCTGTGTTAGTAGTAGGCGGTGTTGTGGGACTGATTAACGGTCTTCTTCTTACCCGTCTTCACCTGCCTCACCCCTTCGTATCAACCCTTGGTATGAAGAACGTGCTTTGGGGAGCAGCTTTAATTATCACTTCCTCTCAGATGATCAGCTTCTCCAACACCGGAGCAGAAGGCATCATGGTACTGGGAAGTGCCACCATCTTAGGGGGATTCCCTATCAGCTTCGTAGTGGTAATTTTGATTTACATTCTTATGCATATCCTTCTGACAAAAACTGCCTTAGGCCGTTCCATCTACTGTGCCGGAGGAAATATGGAGGCTACCCGCCTTTCCGGTATCAATGCGGACAATGTATTAACCTTCTGCTATGTGCTTTCCGGCTTTATGGCAGGTTTTGCAGGAATCGTATCCATCGGACGTTCCGGAATCTCTAACGGTGCAAATGCTATCCAGCCTTACGATACCGATGCTATCGCAGCCTGCATTATCGGTGGAGCATCCTTCATGGGAGGAAAGGGAACTATGGTGGGAACCATGCTGGGCGCATTAATCATTGCGGTACTCAGAAATGGATTCACCCTGCTTTCCGTACCATCCGCTTGGCAGAACCTTGTTCTTGGCTTGGTAATCATTGGAGCGGTTCTTCTTGACGTAACAAGAGAGAGAATGCAGAAGAAAAAGAAATAAGACAAATTTCCAGCAGGTCTATTCCATCGAAAATTGAATAGCTGAAAAATGAATCTAAAGCGGATTTGTTCCTAAAAAAATGTGGGCAAGAATAACTCCACTGTTAGTGAACAAATCCGTGATTTTTTTATGGAAACAATACAAAATAGAAAACATACAACAATAGGAGAAAAATATGAGCGAGATTAAAGTGGGCATCGTAGGACTGGGACGCTTAGGAAAGGTACACGCAAGAAACATTGCCTTTAAAATTCCCGGAGCAAAGCTGGTGGCTGCCTGTTCCATTATGGAAGCGGAATTACAGTACGCAAAGGAAGAACTAAAGGTTTCAGAAACGTTTACTTCTTATGAAGAGATGCTGGACAAGGCAGATATAGATGCGGTAGCTATCGTAAGCTCCAGCCCCTGTCACTGTGATCAGATTGAAAAGGCTCTAGCTAAAGGCCTCCATGTCTTTACAGAAAAACCTCTTGGAGTAGATGTGGAAGAATGTAAGAAGGCGGAGAAGGCAGTGGAGGCTCATCCCGACCAGGTATTTTTCTTAGGCTTTATGCGCCGCTTTGATCCCTCTTACAGTTACGCGAAGAAAAAGATTGAAGAGGGTGCAATTGGAACTCCCTATATGGTAAAGGCAACCGGAATCGATCCGGAGGCAGCCGTAGAAGGAGCTATAAAGTTTGCTCCAACCAGCGGAGGCTTGTTTATTGACATGGCAAGCCATGATGTGGATCTGATTCGTTGGTTCTTGGGAAGCGAAGTAAAGGAAGTATATGCTCTGGGAGCCAACTTCAAGCATCCGGAATTTTTATCCTGCAACGATACAGAAACCGGCGCAGCATTGTTCCAGCTGGAAAATGGAGGAATTGCAGAGCTTCATGTGGGAAGAACCGCAGCTCATGGCTATCATATTGAAACAGAGATTATAGGAACGGAAGGCAGCATCAGAATCAGTCCTGTACCGGAGAAGAATCTTGCTATCCTCTATGACCGCTACGGTGCAAGACAGGAATGTGTAGAAAGCTTCCCGGAAAGATTTGATGAAGCATACCTTTTAGAAATGCAGGAATTCATTCAGTGTATTATCGAAAAGAAGAAGCCGAAGCTTTCCGTATATGACGGAACCAAGGCAACGGAAATCTGCTTTGCCATGAAGAAATCCTTTGAAGAAAAGAGACTGGTTAAACTGGGTGAGTAAAATAATCAAGAGAATCCTGTAGAGAGCTCTAGCTACAAATAATATTATGGCAAATCTCATAAAAACAGGGGAATACAGTGATAAAACAAAAGAATTGATTAGGAAAGTATTAAGAATTAGCTTAAGAACTTCGTAAGCATTTGTTTTTCCTTTGTAATAGACAAGGAGGAAAACATAGTTTATAGTGGGACAGGTAACGGGGCGAGCCCTAAAAATAAAGAAAAATTAGAATTTCTTTAGAAAAACTCTTGAATGGAAGAGAATTAAGGGGTATAATCGTCACGCAACTTGGATTATTATTTCCATGAATGAAAAAGGAGAGTGCATTAATTATGAGAAAGCAAACAAAATTGGTTGCAGCTTTATCTGCAACAGCTTTACTTGCTATTGGAGCTTCTGCAGTAACATTTGCTGCAGGCTGGAACAATTCCACAGGTGAGTGGCAGTACCTTGACAACGAGGGAAATGCTGTTGCTGATGCTTGGAGAAAGTCCGGAGACTTCTGGTTCTACCTTGGATCTGACGGAAACATGGCTAAGAACGAAGTTGTTCAGAACGACAACGATTACTATTTCGTAAACGGCGATGGTGCTATGGTTACTAACCAGTGGGTATCCTTCGACGAGTCCACAGAGGACGGAAACGATAAGAGATGGATGTACTTCGGTGCAGATGGTAAGGCTTACAGAGATAAGAACGATAAGCTTACTATTTCCGATATCAAGACCATCAATGGTAAGAAGTATCTCTTCGATCAGGAAGGTAAGATGCTTTACGGCTGGTTGGCTAATGAGACAGCTCTTGTAAACGGAGATGATGCTTGGGCTGAGGCTACATATTACTATGGTGGATTCGATGACGGTTCCGCTCAGCACGGTTGGGTACAGTTAACTGTAAACGACAACGGCGAGGACGACACTGCTTGGTTCTACTTCGATGACAACGGTAAGATTACAAAGGATACAAAGAAGACTATTAATGGTGCTACATACTACTTCGATAAGAAGGGACGCATGATTGAGGATTGGTCTACAGCTGGAAAGATTTCTCCAAATGGTTTCAGTTCTAAGCCGGTTGCATCTGATAACGTTGTTTATGTTAACGGCGATGGTGGAGCTAGAAAGAATCAGTGGGTTTGGGCTGTTCCTTCTGAGGATTACAACAAGGATGACTATGAGGATGATGTAGCATCCTGGTGGTATGCAGATAACAGCGGTAAGGTTGTTAAAGATAAGGTAAAGAAGATTAGAGGAAAGGTATATGCCTTCGATAATATTGGTCGTATGGTTTCCGGATTAGTTCGTTCCAACAATAATGGACGTACTGGATTTACTACTTCTGACCATTATCAGGATCTTGACGGTGTAACTTTCATGAAGACTCCTGTTTCCGGTAAGATTTTCTACTTCTCCGGTGATGGCGAGAAGGACGGTTCCAGAAAGACCGGATACCAGAAGGTTGATTTTGATGATGATACATACGAGATGTACTTCAACAATAACGGTGAAGCTGCAAACGACTATGTATCTAAGATTAAGAAGTATGCTAAGAATGGTGTAGTTCTTAAGGCTAACAATGATGATTCTAACTACGCTGGTGTAGCTGTTAACGCTTCTGATGTTAAGCAGGTTGATATTTCCGGAGATGTTGTATACTACTATACAAACTGGAGATCTCTTGATGGTAAGGTATTAGTTAATACTGCAGGAGCTGTTCAGAACAGTAAGGTTAACTTAAAGGATACTAATGATATCTACTATGTAACTGATAAGAATGGTAAGATTGAGTATTCTGGAGATAAGAAGCTTTATACTACCAGCAATACAGATCACCCAAATGCTGTTACTGTAGGAACAAAGACATACTACACAGAGTAATTTGTGTTAAAAAAAGAAGAACCCTTCGGGGTTCTTTTTTTAGTATGACGGGCATGCCGTCAATCTGTGGTGCAAGTCCACAAGGGGCGT
>CALIEL010000258.1 GCA_938022235.1 Oribacterium parvum | reverse complement strand
ATGGCCATAAACTCAGCCTGCGCCTGCTTATCATCCGCATAAACTGCCAGCTTCTCCAGCTTGGACAGGTCGGTAAGCCACTGATCTCCGATATGGGCGGTAATCCACTTTGCCAGCTCCGGATTGGCATGGTAAACCCATCTTCTCTGGGTAATACCGTTGGTCTTGTTGGAGAACTTCTCCGGATACATCTCGTAGAAGTCCTTTAATTCCTGCTTCTTTAAGATTTCCGTATGAAGAGCCGCTACACCGTTTACCGCATGTCCGCCGATAATGGCAAGGTGTGCCATCTTCACCTGTCCGTCATAGATAATGGCCATCTTGGCAATCTTCTCTTCCGCCTGCTCAGGATACTTGGCCCGAACGGTTTCACAGAATCTACGGTTAATCTCTTCCACAATCTGATAAATTCTGGGAAGAAGCTTGGAGAAGAGCTCAATAGGCCACTTTTCCAAAGCCTCAGCCATAATGGTATGGTTGGTGTAAGCGCAGGTTTTTAAGGTAATCTCCCAGGACTCATCCCAGGTCAGATGATAATCATCCATTAATACCCGCATAAGCTCTGCCACGGCAACTGTGGGGTGAGTATCATTTAACTGGAAATCCACCTTCTCATAAAGCTTTCGAACATCGCCGTTATGTCTCTTGGCATAGTCTGCTACCGCAGTCTGTACAGATGCGGAAATGAAGAAATACTGCTGGCGAAGACGAAGCTCCTTACCGGCATAGTGGTTATCGTTGGGATACAATACCTCTACGATATTTCTAGCCATATTGGCTGACTCCACCGCCTTCTGGTAATTTCCCTTATCAAACTCATCCAAACGGAAGGTGTCGGTTGCCTTGGCATCCCATACTCTTAAAGTGTCTACCACATGGTTGTTGTAGCCCACCACCGGAGTATCATAGGGAATTGCCTCTACCGCCTGATAGCCCTTATGTACAAAGTGCAGTCTTCCGTCTTCCTCCTGTACAGTCTCTACCCAACCGCCGAAACGAACTTCCTTGGCAAGCTCCGCACGACGAATCTCAAAGGGGTTTCCGTCCTTTAACCAGTCATCCGCCACTTCCTTCTGGTATCCGTCTACAATCTGCTGCTTGAAGAAGCCATACTTATAACGAATACCGCATCCGCAAGCCCAGTAGCCCAGGGTTGCCAAGCTATCCAGGAAGCAGGCCGCCAAACGACCAAGACCGCCGTTTCCTAAAGCCCAGTCCGGCTCCGCCTCTTCCAGTGCGGAAAGGTTTAAACCAAGCTCGTTAATCACATCTCGAATTTCCTCCTGAGATGTCAGGTTTAAAATGTTGTTGCCCAAAGCTCTTCCCATTAAAAACTCCATGGAAAGATAATAGACTCTCTTACAATCCTCTTCCTCGGCCGCCTTGGTAGTACGAATCCAGTCATCAATAATCTGATTCTGTACCGCTGCCGCTACAGCATGAAAAGCTTCCTTCTCGTTTAGCTCTGTTAATTCTCGTCTGAAAAGCTTTCTGGCATTGTTTTCCACTTCTTTTTTAAACAGTGCTTTGTCAAACTTTTGCATCCTTCCTCCTTATACATCCCTTACTAATTCCTTTTAGTAATATATAGTGATTTTTCCCGCCGAAGCGGGAAAATGGTTTCACCGTTAATTTTTTCTTAGCCTCTAAGCAAAAATTCCAAAGCTCAGCTTTCCTTTGTCACTAAGCAAAGCTTTTCGCCCTTAGTTTTTCTTTACAGCTAAGCAAAGCTTCTCGCCGTTAATATCCCATTCCTTCTCATAGCCTTCACAGCAGTTGCAAAGAAGCTCTGTAGCAAGAACGGTCTTACATAACTCCTCTTTGTACTTATTCATTAAGCCCAGAAGGAAATCATTATCCTCGGCATAGAGGGTAATTTGATCCATAACCTCAAAGCCTGCTTCCTTACGCATGGTCTGCACCTTGGAAATGATTTCACGGATATAGCCCTCTTCCTTCAGTTCCTCCGTCAGGTTGGTATCCAGCACTACGGTGTACTTAGCATCTTCCTCCGTAATAAAGCCGTCCTTCTTTGTGGATTCGATTAACAAATCCTCCTTGGCCAAGGCAACTTCCGTGCCATCCTTTGTGGTAAAACGAATAGCTCCCTCTGCCAATGCCGCCATACCCGCCTTGCTGTCCAAGTCTTGTAAGAACTGGCGAATCTCATTCAAATGCTTTCCATACTTCGGTCCCACAGTCTTTAACTGAGGCTTAAAGATGTACGCCGTAAAGTCGGACAAATCCTCCTTAAACTGCAGGGACTTTACATTTAACTCATCGGTAATGATATTCTCCCAATCCTTGGAAAGGGCCTGTCCTCCGGAAACATACATGGCGGAAAGAGGCTGTCTGTTCTTCACTTGAGCCTTCTCTCTTGCCGCTCTTCCCAAGCGAACCAAAGCAAGAACTTCTTCCATGCTTTCTTCCAGCTTAGGCTCAATCCACTCTTCATCCGCTACCGGATAGGCACAAAGATGAACGGAAGGTTTAGCATTCTTATCTACAGAGCATACCAGGTTCTGATAGATAGACTCGGTAATGAATGGCACCAGCGGAGCAGCCAGCTTAACAAAAGTCACTAAAGCTTCATATAAGCAAAGGTAAGCATTAATCTTATCCTGCTCCATCCCCTTAGCCCAGAAACGCTCCCTGGAACGACGTACATACCAGTTGGAAAGGTCTTCACAGAACTCCTGCAATGCAGCAGCCGCCTCCGGAATCTTAAACTGGGAAAGATTGGTATCCATGGTAAGAATCAAAGAATTCAGCTTACTGAATACCCATCTGTCCATAGGCGTAAGACTCTTCTTATCCAGGGTATATTTCGTAGGATCGAAGTTATCAATGTTGGCATAAAGCACAAAGAACGCATAGGTGTTCCATAAAGTAGACAGGAACTTTCTCTGTCCCTCCACTACCGCCTGATCATGGAAACGGTTGGGTAACCATGGTGCAGAGTTGGTATAGAAGAACCAACGAATTGCATCCGCTCCGTGCTTTTCCAAGGCCTCCATGGGATCTACGGAATTACCCTTGGACTTGGACATCTTCTGTCCGTTTTCATCCTGTACATGGCCGAGCACCAAGACATTTTCAAAGGGAGCCTTATGGAACAAAATGGTGGACTCCGCCAATAAGGAATAGAACCATCCTCTGGTCTGGTCTACCGCTTCACAGATAAACTGTGCAGGGAACTGAGCCTCGAAAAGCTCCTTATTCTCGAAGGGATAATGATGCTGGGCGTAGGGCATAGCACCGCTGTCAAACCAACAGTCAATAACCTCCGGAACTCTGGTCATTTCTCCGCCACACTTCGGACACTTACACTTTAAGTAGTCCACATAGGGCTTATGAAGCTCAATATGCTCATAGCCTACATAGTCGGAGGAATAGCCTTTATCTCCCTCAGCCTTTAATTTTGCCAAGACCTCCTGATAATTATCGGCTCTTTCCGATAATTCTTTAATGGAACCGATAGCTTCCTGTTCTCCACAGTCCTTACATTCCCAAATATTTAAAGGAGTTCCCCAGTAACGGTCACGGGAAAGGCTCCAATCCTGTACATTTTCAATCCAGTCTCCGAAGCGTCCCTTACCGATAGACTCGGGAATCCAGTTTACGGTGTTGTTATTGGCTACCAGCTCATCTCGAACCGCGGTCATCTTGATAAACCAGCTTTCTCTTGCATAGTAGATTAAGGGCGTTCCGCAACGCCAGCAATGGGGATAGCTATGTTCAAATTTCTGTGCGTCAAAAAGAAGTCCCCTCTTCTCCAGGTCCTTCAATACTTCCGGATCCGCACTGATGGCGCCTTCCGCCACTTCTTTCTCTGTGGGTTTACAACGCATACCGAAGAAAGGTGTCTCCGCTGTAAGCTTTCCTTCACTATCCACAAACTTTACAAGGGCTAAATCGTTTTATCTACCGATTCTTCCGTCATCTTCACCGAAGGCAGGGGCAATATGGACGATACCGGTACCGTCATCTGCACTGACATAATAGTCGGAAACCACGATATGGGCCTTCTTATGCTGTCTCTCCGCTTCCTTTTCAGCACCGTCATAAAGAGGCTCATAGGAAAGACCCACCAAGTCCTTACCCTTACAGGTTTCCAGGATGGAATAAGCCTCTTCTCCCTCCTTCGCCAAACCGGACAATACCGCATCCAGTCTTGCCACAGCCAGGATATAAAGATTACCGTCTGCAGCCTTTACCTTGGCATATTCCAAATCAGGGTGTACGCAAAGCGCCACATTGGAGGGTAAAGTCCAGGGAGTTGTGGTCCAAGCCAGGAAATAGCCCTCTTCTCCCTTGATTTTAAAGCGAACTACCGCAGAGCGCTCCTTCACTTCCTTGTAGCCCTGAGCTACCTCATGGGAGGAAAGAGGGGTTCCGCAACGGGGACAATAGGGTACAACTTTAAAGCCCTTGTACAAGAGCTTCTTCTTCCAAATTTCCTTTAATGCCCACCACTCGGACTCGATAAAATCATCATGATAGGTAACATAAGGATTATCCATATCCGCCCAGAAGCCAACCTTGTAGGAGAAATCCTCCCACATTCCCTTGTACTTCCAGACATTCTTCTTACATAAATCAATAAAGGGAGCTACCCCGTAGGATTCAATCTGCTCTTTTCCGTTGATGCCGATTTCTTTCTCAATTTCCAGCTCTACAGGAAGGCCATGGGTATCCCATCCCGCCTTTCTGGGTACCATCTTCCCCTTCATGGCATGAAATCTTGGAATCATATCCTTAAAGGCTCTGGTTTCCACATGACCAATATGCGGTTTTCCGTTGGCCGTAGGAGGGCCGTCATAGAAAACATAGGAGGCATTCTCCTTCTGCTCCAGGATGGACTTTTCGAAGATTTGTTCTTTTTTCCAGAACTCTTCGACCTCTCTCTCCCTTTCCACGAATTGCATATTGCTATCTACTTTTTTAAACATGTAGTTCTCCTTCTTATTCCTTTAGTCGCCTTATTATAATGATTGGGGAAAAATAAAGCAAGAAATTGTCCCTATTCTCCTCTGCTGTACTGCGTCAGCAATTGCTTCTTCATCTCATACAATTTATCGGATAAATCCACGTGTACGGCATGGGGATTGGTTAAACGTCTGCACTCCTCCCAAAGGCTTTCCTGTTCCTTCTTGCAGTGGGCTTTGATTTCCTCTACAGAAGGGCAATTATACACCAACTTGCCACCTAAGAAAATAGGTACAAGAAGCGGTCTCATCTCATAGCTTCCGCCCTTTAAGGTACTTTTCTTCCATGTATCAATGGGATCAAACAGTACCAAATCCTCTGCCTCGGAAAATCTCTCCTCCTCCAGGGCAATATAATCCGCAAATACCTTTCCGCTGTCTTTTTCAATAATACGATAAATCTGCTTATTTCCGGGATTGGTAATCTTTTCGGAGTTCTCCGACAGTTTTATCTTAGGAACCCATTGTCCCTCATCCGAATATGTAGCCGCAAGCTTATATACTCCACCAAAGCTGGGCTGACTTTCCGAGGTAATCAGATTGGTTCCCACACCCCAGCTGGTGATGCAGGCTCCCTGCGCCTTTAAGGAAGCAATCAGATTCTCGTCCAAATCATTGGAAGCGGAAATTATTGCATCAGGATAGCCCGCCTCATCCAACATTTTCCTGGCCTTCTTGGAAAGGTAAGCCAGATCCCCGGAATCTAAACGAATGCCGAAGCGCTTCAGGGGAATCCCTTCTTCCTTCATGGCATCATAGCAAAGAATGGCATTCTTTACACCGCTCTTTAAGGTATCATAGGTATCTACCAATAAAATACAATTATTGGGATAGAGTCTGGCGTAAGCCTTAAATGCCTCTAATTCTGTCGGGAAGGACATAATCCAGGAGTGAGCATGGGTTCCCAACACAGGCACACGGAATTTCTGTCCCGCATAAACGTTGGAAGTACCGATGCATCCTGCAATGACCGCGGCTCTGGCACCGTATATTCCCGCATCCGGTCCCTGAGCCCTTCGTAAACCGAACTCCATTACCCCGTCTCCCTGAGCCGCATGCACCACTCTGTAAGCCTTTGTGGCAATGAGAGACTGGTGATTGACCAGATTTAAAATGGCAGTTTCCACCAACTGAGCCTCAATCACCGGAGCAATTACCTTGATTAAGGGTTCCTTAGGAAAGACTACTGTTCCTTCCGGAATAGCATATATATCTCCGGTAAAGTGAAAACCTCGAAGATATTCAATAAAATCTTCATCAAAGGTTCCCAAACTTCGAAGATAATCAATATCTTCTTCACTAAAATTCAGATTGCGGATATATTCAACCACCTGCTCCAAACCGCAGCAAATGGCAAAGCCGTTTCCACAGGGATTCTTTCGATAAAACATATCGAAAATTACTCTTTCCTGATGCTTTCCACTTTTTAAATAGCCCTGCATCATGGTGAGCTCATAAAAGTCTGTCAGTAACGTAAAGTTTCTTTCCATCTTCTTTCTCCTAACGATAGTCGACCTTGGGATACTGTTTTCTGATATAGAAATACATAATCCACAGGGAAAAGGCAGTAATCATCCAACTCACGGGATAACTGATGTATAAGGGCCGTAAGCCATGGAAGAATTCCATAGGAAAAAGTACCATGACATAAAACACACGACTCAAACAAATTCCCACCAAGCTGATAAACATCGGTTGAATACTGCAGCCAAAACCGCGTAGCGCTCCCACCAAGGTATCCATCATGCCAAAAATCATATACGGATAGACGATAATCTCCAATCTTTCCTTGGCGTATTGCAAAACCTCTCCATCCTTCGTAAAAATCCCCGCCAGGTTTCTTCCAAAGAAGAAAACAATTATGCCGGTCAGAAGGGCAATGCTGAATAGCAGGGTTAAGCTGCTTTTCAAAATACCGTTTAATCTACTGTATTTCTTCGCCCCAAGATTTTGGCTGACAAAGGACATCTGCCCCTGGGATATGGAGTTCATGGAAATATAGACAAATCCTTCTAAATTGGCGGATATGGTGGCTGCCGCCATAGCCTGAGAGCCGAAGGTATTGATGGCGGATTGAATCATTACATTGGAAATGGAAAATAAGGTTCCCTGTATCCCTGCCGGAAGTCCTATGGAGACTATCTTTTTTAATTTGTCTCTATGGATACGAAAGCGGAGGGGATGAAGGTGCAAAGCTTCCTTTTCTCTTGCCAGTAAAATCACTAAAACCACAGCCGAAAAGAGCTGAGAAATGCTGGTGGCAATAGCTACTCCTGCAACTCCCATCTTCCACTGAATCACAAAGTTTAAATTGAGAGCCAGATTCAAAAGGCCTGCCAGGATCTGTACATAGAGGGGACGTCTTGTGTCTCCCACTGCTCGAAATACCGCTGCCAAAAAATCATACTGTACCATAAAGGGAATGCCTAAGGAAAAGTAGCGAAGGTAAGTCTCTGCCTGAGGCGCCACTTCCTCCGGGGTATTCATCCCCAGGATAATCGCGGAAATAAGTAAATTTCCAATTAGCAGAAGCAAAAATCCCGAAAGCAAAGCCGTAGTGTAAGCTGTAGCCAACAGTTCCTCCACATCCTTTCTCCGATTGGCTCCGATATACCGAGCAACAGCAACGTTTACTCCCACCGACAGGCCTAAAAAAAGGTTAACCAGCAGGTTTATAATCGGCCCCGAAGTGCCTACAGCCGCCATTGCCACAGCTCCCACATATTTTCCCACAACAAAGACATCCGCCGCATTGAAAAGCAGCTGTAAAATCCCCGTAAACATCAGAGGAAAACAAAATTGAAGCATTTTAGGAAGAATTGCCCCCGTGGTCATATCCAATTCGTAGCTCTTTTTCACTTTTCCTCCCTTCCGATTCTATTCCACATTCCCTTTCGATTCTATTCGCTTTTCACTTTCGAAGCTATTCCGTTTTCCTTTTTAAAGCTATTCAGCTTTTCCTTCCGAAGATCCATTTAAGAAAGAGAAAGTTCCTGTCCCAGACGATTCTTAAGCTCATCCGCATCCTCTCCCACGATAATCTGCACTTCATCTTTTCTGGGACGGATTAATCCGGGAAATCCCGCCTCCCGAATGCAGGATTCCTTCACCAAATCATAGTCTTTAATGCCTACCTTCAGCCTTCTATTTTCACTTCGTAAAGACTGAATATTTTCTTTTCCTCCTAAGCCTTCCAAAAGAGGCGGAAGCAGGGCAGAAAGATTCTTCGCTTCCAAGCGAACATGGTATTTGTCTTTCTCATCAATATGATATTCCAGTGCCTTTTTATGCCTTCTTTTTCTCAAGAAACGCAGAAGGAGAAATAGAAGAAAAAGGAAAAGAGTCAGCCCTCCGATACAGGCATACAGCAGTGGGGGCTGAAGGACTTGTTCTATGGAAAAGCCGGAAGGAGCTTCCGCCACTTCCGTAGCGCTCAGAATATAAAAAAAGGGCATTAGCCAATCAAACATTACCGTTCCTTTCCGGGAGAAGGCTTCTCCCTCTAAATACTGTCTGTTTCTTCTTGTACCTTATATTTCTGCAGCTCTTCCACATATTTTTTGCCAAGCTCGGAAAGATGCATCTTCTTATTTTTTATATAGCCGATTCGCATGGTTTCATCTGTATCCAAAGGAATCGCAATATACTCCGGTCCGTTTAATTCCTGACAAATAATACCGGAACAGAGCGTATATCCATTTAAGCCCACCATAAGATTTAAAATCGTAGCTCGATCATTGACCTTAATGAACTTCTTGTAATCATAGGTACTTAAAACTTCTTCCGCAAAATAGAAGGAATTTCTCTCCCCCTGATCAAAGGTGCAACAGGGATAATCCATCAAATCCTCCATGGAAATGAGCTTTTTCTTTGCCAAAGGATTGGATTTCGCCATGAAAACATATATTTTGCAAGAAAAGAGGGGTACAAATTCCAAGTCTCCCTCTCGTAAAATCTTTCCGATGACATTTTCATTGAAGTCATTTTCATAGATAATGCCCAGTTCACTGATTTGCTTACGGACATTTTCAATAACATCAATGGTTCTGCCTTCAAAAACGGAAAACTCATAGACATTGTTTTCCTCATACTGTCGAAGTAGTCGAATAAAGGCCTCCACTGCAAAGGTATAGTGTTGCATGGAAACACTGAATTTCTTTTTCTGAGGTCCTCCGGAAAGATATTTATCTTCCATTAACTGGTACTGTTCAGAAACCTGTCTGGCATAGCCCAGAAATTCCTCTCCTTCAGGCGTGGCGATAATTCCCCGGTTAGACCTGGTAAAGATTTCTATCCCGATTTCTCTTTCCACCGCCTTGATGGTAGCGCTTAAGCTGGGCTGGGTCAGGTACAGCTGCTTCGCCGCCTCGTTCATGGAGCCGTAATCGGCTACCGCAATGACCTGACGAAGCTGTTGTAAGGTCATTCCACGCCTCCTGCCACATAGGTAATATAACCTGCGGGATCGATAAACACTCTTTCTCCCGCAACACCGCGAATCATCATAAGATCCATGACAGAAATCATCTTCTTCTCACTTCCGCTGTTATATTCAATCACGGCATTTTTATGAAAGGCCGCATCCCCGGCATATAGAAGTTCTCCCGACTTTCTATCGTATAAACTCATTTTCTTGAAAATCACAAAGGGATAACCGTTCCCTTCTTCCAGACTTAACTGGTTGGGGCTGTCAAAGAAAACCTTGGCGTCCGGATGCTCCATCAAAACGGAGATGTATTTCGCAGTTTTCTCATTTAACTCCTGCATGGGCTTTCCCTTCCTTAGAAGAGATCCGTTTTCCGAAGTCTTTCTCTGATCCGGTGTTTCTGCGGAAATGAGAGCCGCTCCATCTTCTCCCAGATAAAAATTGCCCACGTACTGCTTTTCCGCCATAGCTCCGTCACTGTTCAGAAAATACCATTTCCCGTTCCAGCTGACCCAGCCGGTCTGCATTTTACTGTTTAAGCAAAAATACCAACGTCCATCCGTGGAAGACTGTACCCAGCCGGTATAGCTTTCTTTATTGTCCGAAGAATAATAGTACCAACTCTGTCCTTCCTGCTCCCATCTTCCCTCTGCATGGGAAATTCCTGTTCCCATGAGAAAGAACAGAAAAAGAAATGCCATTCCCGACAAAAAACGTTGGCAAAAATTCTTTTGATATCCCTTTTGTACTCTCATTCTATCCTCCTTTACATAACTATTTGCCTAGTATAGCATAATTTTTTCCATTGTAATACCCACCGTAGTTTTTCCTAGATTCTGCTTAGGATTTTCTATTGTATACCCCATTTCTTTTTGCTACTATGAAAAAAACGCAGATTGCAAGGAGGGACTCCCATGTTTCGGATTGAAAAGGTAAAGGATTACTCGGTTCTCAGCAAAAAAGCCGCCATGCTGATTGCGGCAGAAATCACCCAAAGAGAGCACCCGGTTTTGGGCTTAGCCACAGGTTCCACCCCCATCGGTGCCTATCAGGTTTTAAGAGAATTATATCAGGAGGGACGTCTGGATTTTTCCGCTGTACGTACCGTGAACTTAGATGAATACAGAGGTCTTGCTCCGGAGGACAGCCACAGCTACCGCTATTTTATGAATCAAGAGCTGTTTCAGCACGTGAATATTCCTATGGAAAACACTGCCGTTCCCAACGGTCTTCTGGAAGACGCGGACAAGGCTTGCCTTGAGTACGAAGCTCTGATTCGCAAATTAGGAGGAATCCATTTACAGATTCTGGGACTTGGACATGATGGGCATATCGGATTTAATGAGCCAAGTGATTCTTTCCCAAGGGAAACCCACTGTGTACAGCTTGCCGAAGAAACCATCGAAGCCAATCAGCGCTTCTTCTCGTCTAAAGAAGAAGTTCCCAAAGAGGCCTACACCATGGGAATCGGCACCATTATGAAAGCCAAAAAAATTCTCTTAATGGTTTCCGGAAAGGATAAGGCGGATATTTTACAGAGAGTCTTGGAAGGACCGGTTACCCCCTCCGTCCCCGCCTCCATTCTACAATTCCACCCCCATGTTACCGTACTTGCAGATGAAGCCGCTTTAAGTAAATGTAAAATCTAGAAAATTTCCGCTTCAAAGAAAAGAGCCGAAAAAACGGAGAGAAATATGCCTGCTATAGAAGCTATTCTTTCTGTTTTTTCGACTCTTTTTAGATAGAAAAATTCGATTTATTTTGTCAGGTTACAAAAATAGTTTTTGCTTTTATGTCTTCTTTTATGCCATAGATTTTCCTCCCTCCGATGTCTTCTATATATCCAGGTTTTCACCCTAGTTACCAAACAGAATGTCTTAAGAGGAACTCTCGGAAGAAGCTATCGAGGATGCATTAGGTTCCGATTTGGAAGATGCCTCCGCTGAAGTCCCCATTGTGGGATTGGCGCTATCGGCAGACGCTTCTGCAGAACTCTCCCCGGAGGATTCGGAAGGTAGCTGAACGGTAGCTCCGGAAACAGACTCAGGGGCCTTTAAGCTGTTGTCTTCTCCCCTGTAATCCGTAAGGAGTGGGAAGATCTCCTGCTTATAAAACTCGGCATAATCTTTATATCCGTACAAATACAGAGAACCATCCTCTCCCAGGGGAAAGGCTATGGGATGAACAACTCCCTTTCCAATGCCGTCCTCCGGCTTTACCAGTGCTTTTCCGTCCTGATCCATAAGCAAATCCTGATATTCTATTCCATTAAAATACTGAATATTTTGTAGGCTTCCATCCTTCAGTTTTAAAGGCACATGGATTTCAAAAAGCAGGAATAGCCTGTTGTGACCGAGCACCGGTGCATCTTCTTTTCGACTGAGAAAATAATTTCCCAAATACTGTACGGATATGCCGGAAAGATCGATATATTCCTCTGCTGTTCCCCCAATCATCTCCTTACGTAAAGAATCCATAAACGCTTCCTGTAGAAGTCTTAATGTGTCTCCGGGAATATCTTTTCCACTGGTCCAGTAGGCATTTGCCTTGGGAACTTCATATTCTTTCTCTGTTTCTAAAAAATAGATATGCTCTTTCTCCGCTTTTCTCATTAATTCCTGATAAAAAGTAATTTTGATTTTATCCCCGGAGGCAAGGCCTTCTCTTTTACTGATATTCACATCGCTAAGCTCCATCCAGGCGGGAGCATCCTTTAAGCTCTGCTCTGCTCTAATCTGTGGAGAATTTCCCGTAAATTGAACCTCCAGAAAATCAAAGGGATTCACTGCTGTCCGCTCATAAAGCCCCTTAACAACCAGATCCTTATCCTCCCAAAGCAGCTTCACGTTATAGCTTTTCTCAATCCAGGATAAATCCTCTTTACAGCTTAAGGAAACATGATCTCCATTTTCCAATTGACTCTCCTCGGAAAGCTCCGGAAGCTGCATTACCGCATACTCCACTTCACTCAATATAATCTCTTTCTCCGCCTCTTTCAGAAAAAGATTGGTCATCATCCCGAAGATTCCTCTGCTTCTCTTACTGTATCTTCCTTTTCTCTTGATTTTTCCAAGATAATTTTTTTCAAAATCTTCTTTCTGAAAGATAAGCTTCCCCTCTCCCAGACCATCTTCACCGGTAAATTCCACCTGATAGAACTTATCCAGCGGAATCTTCACCGGCCGGTTATTGTAAGCACCAAGAGCTGTAATGCCAATAAGGAAAAGAGCTCCTATACAGGCAAGAACAATACAGTTTCTTTTCATTTTTTTGGAAACGTTAAATGAAGGTTTTTTCATTGGGGAAGGCATATCCCGCTCCTTTCTCAGCAAATGCTGTAGCGCCCTCCCTGGCATGAATCTCCTAGACTTTAATATGATTTTGGATTGTAAAAATGAGATCTTAAACTTATGGAGATAATAGAATCGATAGAAATAGCTTTTATCCTACGCACATTTTTTCGGCCACTGCGTTTTCTTCCATATTTCGTTCATGGTTTCACTATAGCACAAAGCCTTAATTTTGTCTTTTTTAATAAATTAATAGTAGTATATTGTAAATTTATTAGATATTTTGTATTAAATTGATTTTATAGAAGAACAAGAAAAAAAGCACCACGATCCGTGATGCTTTTCGCAGGGCTACAAGGATTCGAACCTTGAAATGACGGAGTCAGAGTCCGTTGCCTTAC
>CALIEL010000257.1 GCA_938022235.1 Oribacterium parvum | reverse complement strand
ATGGCGTTGCCTTCTTGATTCGTCTTCCCTTGTCGTCAATCATGGCACGAACCTTACCGAAGGCAGATCCTACAGCCACCACATCTCCGATATGCAGGGTACCCTTTTGCACCAAAAGACGGGCTACGGAACCTCTTCCCTTGTCCAGCTCCGCCTCGATTACAACACCGTAGGCCTTACGGTTTGGATTCGCCTTTAATTCCAGCACATCCGCCTGTAAAGCAATATTTTCCAAAAGACTTTCCAGTCCTTCTCCGGTTTTTGCAGAAACAGGGCAGCAAATGGTGGTTCCGCCGTAATCCTCCGCCACCAAATCATAGGCCATTAATTCCTGCTTTACCTTGTCAATATTTGCCGCAGGCTTATCAATCTTATTGATGGCTACAATAATCTCTGTATTGGCCGCCTTGGCATGGTTGATCGCCTCAATGGTCTGGGGCTTAATGCCGTCATCTGCTGCAACAACCAGGATAGCAATATCGGTGGACTGGGCTCCACGCATACGCATAGCAGTGAAGGCTTCATGTCCGGGAGTATCCAAGAAGGTTATCACTCTGTCTTCGTCGTTAACCTTTACCGTTACCTGATAAGCACCGATAGACTGGGTAATTCCGCCATGCTCCTTACTGGTCACATTGGTATTTCGAATCGCATCCAGAATAGAGGTTTTACCGTGGTCAACGTGTCCCATAACCGCTACTACAGGAGGACGGGGCTGTAAATCCTTCTCTTCATCCACTTCGGAATCCTGTACCAGCTCAGCGATAACATCTACCTTCTCTTCCATTTCACAAAGGATATCGTACTCAACTGCAATATTTTCCGCCTCTTCATACGTTAATTCCGTATTCAGGGTAACCATCTGTCCCTTTAAGAAAAGCTTCTTGATAAGGTCCGCAGACTTCTGCTTCATCTTATCCGCCAATTCCTTAATGGTAATTACCTCCGGTAAGGTAATGGACTTAATGGTTTCTTCCGCAACCTTCACCACTTCCGGCTTAATAAATGCACCCTTTCCGGTCTTCTTTACCTTTACCTGCTCATCTCTCTCGTATGACTGGGTAGCGCCGTACTTATTCTGCTTTCTGGCAGCACGATTCTCCTGGGAAATGTTGGCCTTTTCATTTTCAAAGCTCTTGTTTCCGTAAACCTTCTTCTGAGGCTTTGTGGCATCATGCTTGGTTCTGCTTTGCTTTTCCACAATCTCCGGAGCAAGGCTTGGAGCAGGCTTCTTCGCAGCTGCACCGAAACGGGGTCTTCCGCTGGAATCTCCATCCTTTCTTCCCTCTCCTCTGCTGTCACTTCTTCCTCCCGGTGCAAAGCGCTTTTCTGCAGGCTTTCCGGCGCCGAAGCTGCTGCTCTTACGCTCTCCGACAGACTCTTTACTCTGGGGCTTAGCAGGGCTCAGCTTAGCTGCAATTCCGGAAATAGTCGGTTTGAGTCCGGAGATGGTAGGTCTCTTTGCCTTTTCCTGACTCTCCTTTTCCGCCAAAGCCTTCTTTTCCGCTTCTTCCTTGGCCTTTGCCGCTTCTTCCCTAGCTTTTCTTTCCGCTTCCTGCTTTTCTAAAAGAAGTCTCTCCTCTTCCAGCTTCTTCTCCTCTTCAGCCTGTTTTTTTTGAATAGCATTTAAAGCCTTTAAAGGGGTCACTCTTGCAGTTCCGGGAGGCAGGGGTCTTCCGTTGGGAGATTTCTTTCCTCCTTCCTCTTTCCCTGCTTCCTTCTTTACCTTGGCCTTTGCCTTATCGGAAAACTGTGTTCTTCCCAGAGGATGATTTTTGTGATTCACCGAGTTTTGGGAATGGAAAACCACCGCTAACTTTTTCTTTTTAACGGGAGCTTCCTCACTTTTTTGTTCAATATTTTCTTTCTTATTATCTTCTAACATCCGCATTCCCTCCATCTAAAATCTCAATCATCCGTTTCGCAAAGCCTTCATCCTCTATACACAGAGAAGAACGCATTTCCTTTCCAATCCCTCTCCCCAGCTCCTCCTTCGTTCCGAAGGAAAATATGGGAATCTGATAATAAAAACAACTTTGTCGGAATTTTTTTTCCGTATTTTCCGAAGCATCGGCAGCCACCAGCACCAATTTGGCCTTATGGGCTTTAATGGACTTTTCTACGGAAAACTCTCCCGCCTTGACCTTTCCGGCCTTCATGGACAAACCCAAGAGTCCCAATATCTTATTTTGCAATTTCTTTGATTTCCTCCCTCAGTCTATCCAAGTCTTCCTTGGGGATTGCTTCCTTGAAGGAACGGAAAAAAGCCTTTTTCTTCTCAGCCTTCTCCAGGCAAGAAAGATTCTTGCAAAGATAAGCGCCTCTTCCATTTTTTCTTCCTTGCAAATCCACGGCATATTCCCCCTCCGGAGAACGGACAATCCGAAGCAAGTCCTTTTTGTCCTTCTTTTCTCCGCAGCCTATGCAGCTTCGTTGTGGCTCTACCTTCATTTTCCCTCCCGGAAAACATCCCTATGGTTCTATCGGTTTTATGAAAATGCTTTTCGAAAAAGAGCAATCCTTTTTTCGAAAACCAAGTCTCTCTTTTATTTATTCTTCCTCGTAAGCTTCCGCTTCCTCTTCCCCTTCTTCATAGGGAGCATCCTCATAGTCCTCATCATAGCCTAAATCTTCTTCCTCCAGGCTTTCTCCATGGTAATCAATTCCCATTTCATCGAAGATTCCCTGTTCCTGAGCCTGAGACTCGGACTTAATATCAATCTTGTAATTGGTCAGCTTTGCCGCAAGTCTTGCGTTCTGTCCTTCCTTACCGATGGCCAGAGACAACTGGTTGTCCGGTACAATGACCAAAGCTTCCTTGTTGTCCGGATCCGCAATAACCGCGATTACCTTAGCCGGAGATAAGGAATTCTCAATCAGGTATGCCGGGTTCTCATCATAGTTGATAATATCAATCTTCTCTCCCCGAAGCTCTTCCACGATGGTATTTACACGGTTTCCGTTAAGACCTACGCAGGCACCCACTGCATCCACATCCTCTTCATTGGAAATGACTGCCATCTTGGTACGAGATCCTGCCTCTCTGGAAATGGACTTAATCTCCACAATGCCTTCTCTAAGCTAGGAAACCTCCTCAAAGAACAGCTTACGAACCAACTCCGGATGGGTACGGGAAAGCATTAGCTTTGGTCCCTTGGGGCTGTCCTTCACTTCCACCACATAGACCTTGGCTCTTTGCCCGGGAGTCAAATTCTCCCCCGGAATCTGCTCAGCCTCTGCCAGGTAGCCGTCCACCTTACCCAAGTTCATGATTAAGGCTCTTCCGGTATTCTTTTCTACCAGAGCAGTAAATATTTTCTTAGACATAGCATAGTATTCTTCAAAAAGGTTCTTTCTCTCTTCCTCACGAATCTTCTGCACAATCACGCCCTTGGCATTCTGCGCCGCAATTCTACTGAAGGACTTGGAATCAATGGGTACCTGCACCACATCTCCCAAGGTATAGGAAGGATCCATTTCATGGGCTTCTTCCAAGCTGATTTCTGTGGACTTGTCTCCCACCTTCTCAACAACTGTCTTATCTGCCAATACGGAAAAGACTGCAGTGTCCGGATTCATGCTTACGTGCACATTGTCTGCGGAACCGAAGTGATTCTTGCAAGCGGTTTGTAATGAAAGCTCGATAGCCTCAATTAAAGCCTGCTTGGAAATTTTCTTTTCCTTCTCTAACATGTCTAGCGCTAAGCGTAATTCCTCGTTCATCGTTTTTACTCCTCTTTATTTTTATCATCAGGCGTTTTCTATCCTTACTGCCTTTTATTCCGCCTGTATTATACTTTCACCTGTTTGTGTTTTACAATTTACTCTTCAGTGGCTTCCTCTCCCTCGGAAAGCAGTTCTTCTTCCACTTCGGAAAGCTCCTCCGCTCCGGGATTATCCTTAAAGCCTAGGGAACAAACCTCCAGGATATACTCTTCTGCAATAAAATCTTCCTTATCCAACCACTTGGACAGTCTTCTGGAGACCATGGCACAGTCATTGACCGTCATGTCCTGCTCATCTTTTCTAAAAATGAATGCCCTTAGATAGTGGGTTCCCGCCTCTTTTGTAAAGGTGACACTATCCAGCACATAGCCCATTCCCGGAAGAATTTCTTCCAAATACGCCTTTGTTCTCTCAATTTCCATGCCAACGCTCCATTCAAGCAAAAGGGACAAGCTGCTGCTTGCCCCTTCCTACGTTACAAATACTGTTACACACTAACACGAAAGCAATGAAAAAACAAGCCTTTTCTTTGTTTTTCTTCACTTTTCACATCATTTTTTCTTCTATAAATATTGATCCATGTCTCTTTTTAAATATTTCTTCGAATATCCCCATTTTTGCATCTACCGCGTACCAGTTCCTTGACTTGCTCTTTATAAGATCCTCATTGAGCTGTACAATGTTATCAGACATAGTCTATTGCCATCGGTAAAATTAAGTTACCACATAAAACCAACCGAGGCGGCAAGAACTATGCCTGTCTGATGTTTTATAAATCGAAATTATATGCGATATTTTTCAATGCTTTTTACTGAAATTACGTATGAGATGACAAAAATAATCAAATGTAAAATCACTGCTAATGCAATCAAGTTGGTCTGAAGAATAGAATATAGTTTTAATAAAACATTATTAAATTTTGTAATGATAATAGGAAGAATGGTAAATCCTATGAGAATATATCTTCCTTTTTCTACACCAAAATAAAATGATGCGGGAATTACTATCATGTTATAAATTAGCGCAACGTAGAAACCAATGAATGGATACAAAAGGCTAATCTGTCCAGAATAACTGAAAGTAACAAGGAAGATTATGATACCTGTAAGGAGAGAAATGATGAGCGTGAAAATATATTTCTCCATAGCAATGACATGATAGGAAAGTGGTAGTATACGATAATAATTAACAAGTTTTGTTTTTTCATCTACGGAAATAGTTATTGATACTTGCATTCCGAATAATATCCCAATAATTATGGAGAACATAAACAGAAACATATCTTTCCCAATATAGACAATAATTGGAATAAGAGACATTAAATATACAGGGGATATTAACTTCAAAATGGACTTAAAATCTTTATAAAGCAACCCTTTCATATATTATTCATTTGATAATTACAAAATTAAATTATCATTTCCTTTCGCTAAAGTGGATTTACTTAGATAGTCATATACTACATTTTCTAAAGAAATTTTATTTCCTTCCAAAATGCAAGAAATATCAGTATTCAAAATAACCTTACCGTTATCGAGTAAGATGATTCTGGAAGCAAATTTTTCTAAGTCGCTAATAATGTGAGTGGAGAAGATAACGGCTGAATGTGTCTTATTAATATATTCTTTCAATAAATGCAAAACTTTTTCTCTTGCAACAGGATCCAGTCCGGTAGTTAATTCATCACAAAACAATATTTCAGGGTTTTGAGCCAGCATGGTGGCCAACATTAATTTATTTTTTGTCCCAAGAGACATTTGCTTTATAGCAATAATCTGTACGTTTAGGAAATTCAGATAATAAAAATATTGCTCTGAACTCCATTTAGGATACCAATCAGCCATGATTGTGCAAATGTCTTTGGGATTAAACTTCTCGCAAAATGGACAAATGCCATCATAGAATGAAACAACAGGATTTTTTTTCCATGAAATAGGCTTCATAACCCTGCCTTTGTAATAAACCTCGCCGGATGACGGAAGGCATCTGCCTTCCAGCAAATTCAAAAAAGTAGTTTTTCCGGCACCGTTAGCGCCAATTAGCCCAACTATATCACACTCATTGAGATAGAAGTCAAATGGCTGTAGTTCAAAAGCAGGATACCTCTTTGATACTTTAGCATAAAATAAAGAGCTCACGATTATCTCCTATTCAAATGTGACCAACAAGTATTAAAGATAATATTGGGGGCAGACTATCAACTTAATATTGGTAGCATTTTATATGAACAATGATAACTCCACTTATAATTACAGTATTACTTTTTGTGCAATTTGTCAATATAAAAATGGAGAAGTCAACAATGTAATAGGCATGTTTAACAATATAAAAAATCAACACTAACATAAGTAGCGAGAATTTACAGTTAAGAGACTTAGAGTAAAATTTTAGTTGGCAAAAAAATAGGAAGAGGCCGAAGCCTCTTCCTCATCATACAGAAATAACCTATTCTATAGTTGGCAAAAAATATTAAGGTCAGGAGCTGTATGGTGAATTCTATGTTAGAGGAAAAAGGCATAAGTTTCAAGGAGATTGAGCAAGAAATCTTGGAAAGATATGATGGCAAGTTACATGAGGAAAGAAATGTCTTATCGTAACTGTGCAGAAAAACTGAGCCAAACAACAGGACTATCTATTAGCCATGCTGCAGTCTGGAATGTGATTCAGACTCTTGGAGATAAGCTGGTACATGATGAGAAGGAACTGGTAGAAACAGGGAGGAAGGAAGATTTAAGGGGGGAGCCGGGAAGTTCCTGTATTATTTGAAGAAGCGGGTGGCGTTTGGCTTAATCTACAGGGAAAAGATTGTGCAAGAAGAAACTATCCCAAGGCGGAAATGAAGGCGGCAATCGCTTATGACGGATGGGTAGAGAAAAGATTGGAAAAGGATACCGGTATCCGGTCATAGGCCGCATGTTGGGGCTTGATACGGAAATAAGAGGGGATCGCAGGAAGTTGCTTTCTATGGCGGGGTATTAAAGAATCTTTGCGAGGGCTTAGGCTATGCACGAAAAAGACGGTCGCGAGGCTTCCGTAGGGAGCTGCACTCTAGCAACGAAGGCGGGCGCATGTTTGAGCCCGAAGGGCGAGTTTGCGCAGGAGCCTGAGTGAAAAAGCGAGTGCAGCGAGTAGGAAACGTAGTGTGTCTTTGAGGCAGAGCCTAACCCGAAGCAAGACATTCATTAGTCTGTATGAAGGAGTTGCCAACGATTACTTGACAGTAACCTTCCTTTTCTTTCTCCATGGATTCTTCTTTGTTTCTTCTTCTCTTTATGCTATAGTAAGGAAGATTAAAAACACTACATTTTAACGGAAAGATACGAGAATAGAGAAACGGCGAAATTTTTTTCTACGATTCAACGTATGCTATCCTCTTTTCCCCTATGGTGAGGTTTTATGAAATTAATTAGTTTTGCAATCCCCTGTTATAATTCTGCCGCTTATATGCGGAACTGCATTGAAAGCATTCTTCCCGGCGGGGAAGAAGTAGAAATCATCATTGTTGACGATGGTTCCAAAAAAGACAATACCTTGGAAATCGCCAAGGAATACGAAGAGAAATATCCCGGCATTTGCAAGGCTGTTCATCAGGAAAACGGCGGTCACGGTGAAGCGGTGAACACAGGCCTTAGAAATGCCAGCGGACTTTATTTTAAGGTAGTGGATTCCGATGACTGGTTGGATTCCAAGGTGCTTTTAGAGGTTTTGGAAAGAATCCGGAATTTAACCCTTTCCGGTGAATCCATTGACATGCTGGTGGCCAACTTCATCTACGATAAGGTGGGACAGGAGAATAAAAAGGTCATGTCCTATGCCAATGCTTTCCCCGAAGATAAGGTTTTTGGCTGGGCTGAAATGAAGAACTTTCACCTGGGACAGTACATTTTAATGCATTCCGTTATTTACCGGACCAAAATGCTAAAGGATTGCGGCTTACAGCTTCCTAAGCATACCTTCTATGTGGATAATCTCTTTGTATATGAACCTCTCCCCCATGTAAAGAAGATTTATTATCTAAATCAAAATCTTTATCACTACTACATCGGTAGAGAGGATCAGTCCGTAAATGAAACGGTAATGATTTCTCGTTTAGACCAGCAGTATAGGGTAAACCGCCTGATGATTGAGTGCTGCGATGTCCTTAAGGTACAGCCCAAAAAGCTTCGAAAATATATGATTTTGTATTTGGAAATCATTACCACCGTATCTTCTGTTCTGGCCATTAAGTCCGGTACAGAGGAAAACCTGCAAAGAAAGAAAGAGCTTTGGGCAGAGCTTAGGGAGAAGCACTTCCCCCTATGGTGGAGGATGCGTTCCGGCTTCCTTGGACAAGGGGTAAACCTTCCGGGAAAAATCGGAAACAAGCTCACGATTTTAGCCTATAAGCTCACCCAGAAGTTCTACGGCTTTAACTAATAAGGTATTTTGCGCTGAAGAGCTTTACTTTTATCAGGAAGGCACTGAACTATCATTAGGAAATAGATTTTTATTAAACGAGATGCCCCCTATGGCATCTCGTTTTTCTACAAACAGTTTGTTTTAATGGAGAAAGAAGCTATGAACATTGCTATTATTACCGGTGCATCCCGAGGAATCGGCAAAGCCGCGGCCAGGCGTTTTGCAAGAGAAGGCTACAGCCTCTTATTAAATTGCGAAAAAAACTGGACTCTTTTGGAAGAATTGAAAAAAGAAATTCAGTCAGACTTGCCGGAAAACTGTCCGGAAATTTTTCTTTGCAAAGATTTGGGCACAAAAGAAGGCCTTTCCCGTATTCTTGAAGGAAAAAGCCTATCTAAGCTGATTCTTATCGCCAACAGCGGTAAGGATGCCATTAAATTGTTACAAGACTATAGCGAAGAAGAGACAAGGACGCTTTTGGAAACTAATCTTTTACAGCCCTTTATTCTTTGTCAAAACCTCCTGCCCTATCTTTTAAAAGCGAAGGAAGGGAGAATTCTTTTCAGTTCCTCTGTCTGGGGAACTGTAGGGGCGTCCATGGAAAGTCTTTATTCCCTCACCAAGGGCGGTATTTCCACATTTGCGAAAGCTCTGGGAAAAGAGCTCGCCCCTTCTCACATCTCCGTTAATGCTGTAGCTTTCGGCGCCATTGACACGGATATGAATTCCTGGCTTAGCGCTGAAGAAAAGCAAAGCTTAGAAGAGGACATCCCCTACGGCAGAATGGCTACCGTAGAAGAAGCCGCAGACTTTCTCTACCTTCTTTCCAACGCTCCGCTCTACCTTACAGCCCAGGTGATACCCTTTGACGGGGCATGGATTTAAAGTGCTTCTAAAGATTATCGAATTGTGACCTTAAGAATATATAAGCATTATTGTGGTATTGCACAATTCCTTATCTTTAGAAGCGCCGCCGCATCTGATACCATTCCGCATCACCATGGACGGAAGCCGACTTCCCTTCTAAGACAAAGCCACAGCGGCTGTAGAAGGGAATTTTTTCTTCTTTACAGGTAAGAACAGCACCTTTTCTTCCCTCTTTCTTAGCCTCTTCCAAAAAGACCTGTATCATCTTTGTGGCAATGCCTCTTCTTTGAAACTCAGGGTGGGTATTGACCCCAAATATCATCTGCCAGTCTCCGTCTTCATCATGGAGACTGACGTTTTCATACATTTCATCGAACAAATCTTTTTGATTACTGACAAAACCGTTGATAAAGGAAATCAGCCTTCCAGCATAAAAAAGAAGAAGGAAATGGTTGCCGTAGGCTTTCAGGCGTTCTTGAAACTGCTCCTTCGTAGCCGCCTCCGCCTTGGGAAAACATTCCGCTTCCAGCCCGGCTACCGCATCCAAATCTGAAGGCTCCGCCTTTCGGAGGCAAAGCGCTTCTTCCTCTAAGCCAATTTCATTTCCAAAAGCACAGTCCATTTCTTCTTCCTTACCTTCTCTTATTGTTCAAAGAATTCTTCCGTTCCATTTTCGATCTTCCCTTTATAAAGACCGAATACCATTTTTCTCTATTTCTTAACTTTCTTTGCTAAAGCGTTTTTCTCTATGCCTTAGCTTTCTTTGCTAAGGCGTTCTTCTCTATACCTTAGCTTTCTTTGCTAAAGCGTTTTTCTCTATGCCTTAGCTTTCTTTGCTAAAGCGTTCTTCATCCAGTCCTTACCATCTACAAAACGGGAAACGATAAAGGAAACCACATAATCACCTGCTGAGTTAATCATGGTTGCCGGTGGATCCACCAGATTGCCGATAGCAACCAGAATAGGGAAGGCCACCTCCATTTGATTAGGGAAGAAAATGCTGGCAATAATATACTCTCCGATATATCCGCCTCCGGGCACACCGCTCATTCCCACAGAAGAAAATACCGCAACCAGTACAATCACCGGAAGCTGGGCAAAGCTCACAGGAGTTCCCAAAGCTCCCATTACAAAGCAAATCTTTAGTACACAGGAGAAGCAGGAACCATCCATGTGCATGGTCGCTCCCAACGGAAGCACAATATCGGACACATCCTTGGAAATTCCGCTTTCCTCCGCCACCTCCATATTGGTAGGAATGGTAGCCACTGAAGAACAGGTTCCCAATGCCACAATCGCCGGCTTTAAAATATGGGACATCATCATTTTCACTCCATCCATTCCTGCGCCGATATAAGCCATCAAAGGGAATGCCGTGAAAATATAAACAAAGCAAACCGGATAATATAAAACCAATGCTCTCGCATAGCTCTCCGTAATCTGAGGGCCATAGCTTGCAACCAAATCTGCAAATATCGCAAAGAAGGCAATGGGCGCATAATAGGTTACGATTTGCACAAACTTCATCATGACCGCTGTCAGGCTATCCAAAAACTCCGCTACCTTCTTACCGGACTCTCCTGCTAAATTCACGGAAAAACCAAAAAGTACAGAAAAAACGATTAAAGGAAGCATGGCTCTTCTGGAGAGAAGTCCCACAAAATCCTCCACGGTAAAAAAGTTCAGCACCATTTCCGTAAGACTGGCGTGCTCTCCCACCTCCTCTGCACTAAGGCTCTTCCAGGGCTGTAAAACCGGCGGAAAAATCTGGCAAAGTACAAAAAAGACGATGGCAGCAAAGGCTCCGGTAATCACGAAGCTGAGCACCGTAACCCCCATAATCTTTCCGGCTCTCTTCCGGCTCTTCATATTGGCAACCGCCCCTGCAATAGAGGCAAATACCATAGGCACCACCACACAGAACATCATGCGGATAAACAGGTCTCCCAAAAATTTAATGCCGTGGGCAAAATCCGGTGCCGCATAGCCTGTTATAGAGCCCAATACCATGGCTGAAATCAAAATCAATAAAAAACGATAGTTTCCTGCAATAGATTTGCTTTTCATCTCCTGTACCTCATCTTTAGTTTGTTAAAAATCGGAAAATCCCGGGGAAGCTTTGGTCTATCTCCGGATGGAACTGAATCCCCAGCATTTTCTCTCCGTACTCAATGCCCTCAATTCCGCCATCCTCCGCAAAAGCCACAGCTCGAATATCCTCTGCCGGCTTAGTAATCCGATAACGGTGCATACTGGCCCCTTGAATTCTATCCCCGGGAAAATGCTTTCTTAGAGCGGAATCCTCTATAATCCGAATCTCCTGCTTTACCAAATGCTCTTCTCCCCGGTTGGGATTGCATTTCCAGTGCCCCTCCACCGGTTCCACAAAGAAATACCGTTCCTTCTTCATTTCCTCATAGACTTCCAATATACTCTTACCGGGACGATTCCTCTGCTCTTCTTTGGCAATAAAATAACTGTGTATGGCCTGCATGCCAAGACAAACGCCCAAGAGCTTTTTTCCGGTTTTCAAGGCATGGGCAATAACTTGAAAATGATAGGGAAAAATCCGTTTTCCTCCACAAAGTAAAAAAGCATCGCAAAGAGCTAAAGCCTCTTCCTTTACTGTACCGTCCACACCGATAATTCCGATAGGAATACCGCCCGCTTCTTCCACTCTTTTGGTATAAAGCTCATGAAAAATAGCATTGTCTTCATAGGGATTTTCCGTCTCCCGAAGGCGAGAGGGGGGAACTATTCCGATAATCTTCATTCTCTACTCCTTTTCCAAACAACTTCATCATACACTATTTTCTGATAAGAAAAAAGAAAAGTGCTTCCTTAAATTGTCTTTTTTATGTCTTTTTTCTGCATTTTTCTGTAAAGTTATCTCATCTTTTCCAAAAATCCAATTTCCCATAAAATACATTTATGGCATAATAGCATAGCGATAAAATAGTATGAAAGGATGCATTATGAAAAAAACAGTAATCGGTATTTCCACCAGTGTGCTTGTGGATCAGGGGGGCGGATTCCCCGGCTATGAAAGAATTTATGTGAATAAGGACTATGTTTCTGCCGTTATCGCTGCGGGAGCAGTACCTCTTATGATCCCTATGGAGGATTCCGAGGAGAATTTACGGGCAAGCCTGGAGCTTGTAGACGGTATTATCTTCTCAGGAGGTCAGGATATTGCTCCTTACCGTTACGGAGAAGAGCCCCACGTAAAGCTTCAGGAAATCTGTCCGGAAAGAGACGAATTTGACTTTTTACTCTATCGTCTGGCTAAGGAGAAAAAGCTTCCAATTCTGGGCATCTGCCGAGGATATCAGTTAATGAATGTGGCAGAGGGGGGAAATTTGTATCAGGATCTTTCCCTAAAGACTACGGAAAGCTTTAAGCATTCTCAGGGACATGGGCCTTCTATCCCGACACACAGTATGAAAATAGAATCAGGCAGCAAACTGGCTGAAATCTTAGGAAAAGAAGAGCTTCGAGTCAACAGCTTTCACCATCAAGCTATTAAGGATGTTCCTGAAAGTCTAAAAGTTTCCGGTAAAGCCTTGGATGATGTTATTGAAGCTATTGAATTAAAGGACTACCCCTTCGGCATCGGAGTACAGTTCCATCCGGAAATGTTGCAAGCACAGTATAAAGATATTCAAAGAATATTCCTTGCCCTTGTGGAAGCCGGAAGGGAATATCAAAAATTGAACGGAAAGGCTTAGGCTTTATCCAGTAGACTCTATGAAAAGTCGACCCGAATTGTTTCGGGTCCTCTATTGAATTAAAGGAGTTTCAATGAGTAAATCGCAAAAGTTGGGCTTTTGGTCCATCGTATTATTAACGATTAATTCCATTATCGGAACCGGAATCTTTTTATCTCCCGGTTCTGTCGTAAAACAGGTAGGCTCTTATGCTCCCCTTGCTTATCTATGTGCTGCAGCCTTTGCAGTTATTTTGGCCTTAAGCTTTGCTTCCGCCTCCCGCTATGTGGTGAAGAGCGGAGCCGCCTATGCCTACGTGGAAGCCGCCTTCGGTGAAAATGCCGGACTTTATATCGGAATCACCCGATTCGTTTCCGCCAGCATTGCCTGGGGTGTGATGGCCACCGGCGTAGTAAAAACCGTCCTGCAGATTTTCGGTATG
>CALIEL010000256.1 GCA_938022235.1 Oribacterium parvum | reverse complement strand
CCTGCCCGTCGAGCAAGGAAAAAATCTTCGGATTGTAATGATCCCCATGGACATGACTACAAAAAACAAGTACTTCTTTTTTCGCGTTTAGAGGTGGTAATTCTCCCTTGTAATAGTCAAAAATAATATAGCAGTCTTCTAATTCCAGCAAAAAACCGCTATGGTTTAGATACGTTACTTTCATGATGTTACTCCGTAAAATATTTTGCTTTCTCGGTATGGAGATTGTTGCTCTACCTTCCTTGTTTGCTCCTTTACTTGCTCCCTTGCTTTCCTGCTTCCTTCCTTACTTCCTTACTTCCTTACTTCCTTCCGCTTTCCTACTCTATATGCTCTTCAGTATAAGTTGCCCTACATTTACCGTCAACAAGGGACTAAAACAAGCTCATTTGTCCATCCCCCCAGGACTGCTGGGGCACATCATGAATACTGTCATTTTTCTCGTAATTCCCGATTAAGAATGGGGATTTCGGATCATGCAGTCGGCTTTGCTTCATAACGATAGCCGGATCAGCATTGGCATAGCAATATTTGCAAAGGTGCTTACAGCTGTTATAGGCACCGATATCACAAGAGAGGTAACAAGCACAGGCTGCTCTTGCCCCCTTCTTTTTGGGAACATGCAAGCGTTTTCCAATGGCTTTTTCATAATCGCTGATAAGCATACATCCACCGCAATCTGCTCCATACTCAGCCAGTTCATTTCCCTCCGCACAGGGCTTCAGTGTCATGCCATGGGAACGAGCAATCGCAATCATGGCCTTCCCCAGCAAAAGCCTGTCTCCCTTCTCAAGCGCCTGAAGCTCCGGAAAATTCCGTCTCACCTTTGGGTAAAGGTCTACAAAGCTGATGACGGCTGTTTGCGTATATCCCTCCAATGCCGTAGCAATTTGCTCGAAGGCTTTCAAGTGATAGTCTTTGCTATATCTTTCCGACAGAAAAATCGGGTCGTAACGCCACCCGATAGAATTCACTCCCAGCTGCGTGGAAAGATATTTGAAATGCTCTATGAGTAAATGTTTATCCGGCACATTCGGCTCTATATCTTTTCCATAAGGTGTAATAGTGACAAACCAGTATTGTCCATAAGCTTTTAAAAGCTCCATGTACGGGAACATGGGAGCCGGATTTTTCGTGCAAAAACCAATGACATCCACCACGGAAGGCTCAAGACGGTAGCGACTGACTTGATTCGGATTATAAGGATTTCGTACACAAACAAAGCCCTCTTTCAGCCTGTTTGCAAACCATTCCGCATAGAAGGCGGGAATGTCCGTCCTCTGTCCCGTATTGATAATCAAGTTAAATGCCTCCTTTGGATGCTTCCATTAAAAGTTATTTGAATTTTCATCTATATAAGATTAAGAATGAATAAGACTACTATGTAAGTCCAATGGCATCTGCAAGAGTTTTGGCTTTACCTTCTTCAGCAGCCTTTTTTATCTGCGTTCTAACGTTCTCATCACAAAAAATCTCATTTATCAGACTATCAAGCTTTGGATTATCATCTTCCCCATTTTCTTCTTGCCATTCATCAATGAAATTTATGATCTGATAGTCAGAAAGCTCAAGTGGCAATAATGTCGATGCTTTTTCTACAACTTGAACGAGCACATCTTCGGCATCTTCCAATTCCCAAATTCCTTCGCCCGGTATTTCGTTAAGCATTGCACTAATAATCCTTAAAATAGCTTTCATCTCTTCCTTGGTGACATGGTCTCTACTTTAGATTTCTCTCACATCTGCTTTATGAAATGCATCAAGCCCCGAATAAGCAGGCATTATATTATTATCCACACCATATTGTAGAATCCAATCTTTAATTTTAGCACTTACAGGCTCTATGTATTTTATACAATGTATTCTTCCCCATCCTGTAACGGCTTTTGATAGCTCAAGAATTTTTTCATTACCATTTTCAAAATGTCTTAATAAAAAGATGGAAAAGATTGTAAATTCATCATATCTTCCCAGTATATTGGCAATTGTCTCCACCATGTCATCCGGTTTAAATAGTTCAAGTAGTATCATCCCAAATTTAACACACTCTATGGACTCTAATTCAAGTGCTAATCGTTCAGCATTTTCCCTCAGCATACGCAAATCAAGTTCGTGGTGATGAAGCCAAATATATTCAAAAATATCATCAATAATGGTAATGGCTCTATGAGTCTTACAAAATTCCTCTATTGCCTCTTCTAACTCGAATATCTCGACCCCCTCCTGAGCTATAAGATGTAGTAAATTAGCCAAATCTTTTTTAGCTGCATCATCTAAGTCAGAATAGCCACAGTGATATATAATTATGCCATCCATAGTACCGGGAGCAAATTTTAATCCGTCTACTATTTCTTCTATTTCTAGATGAAAATCATCCGGCAATACATCCTTTTCGTTTAAAGAATCTGTAATCTGAACTGATATAGATCGTCTCATTTCCACTAGTCCCTCCTTCTATTTTGGGAATCTTTATCAGATAACAAACAAATCCTCCTCTTGTTCCGTTAATGAATCCTATTTTCTTGAAGAGAACTCACTAAACAATTTCTCTTCAGTTCATTTTCTCAAACTAATCTCCCCAACCTATCAATCTAACTTTCTTACCATTAATTCTATTTAAGGCTTTCTTGTAGTCGAACTTTATCCCTTCAGGATAAAGTAGCCCAAAAATTTTCTTTGCATTCTTTTTGTCAAAAAATATTTCTCGCTTCCATCCATTCGCAACTACGGTAACTAACTCTGGTGGAAGCTCTAGCATATCAAAATATATTCTCTTAGAATCAGGTATTTCCCATTCAATACAAGCTGATCCGTTTTCTTCCTCAGCTTGTTCATCTGACATAGCAATATAAACCTCAATTGACACAATGCTTGTTATTTTTAATAATCTACCATTATCTCCCAAATGTCTCTTGATCATCTCTGTAATTTCAGGTGCCCATTCCGGTCTTAACATAAATAAATTGACTATATAGTTTTCTATTGTATTCTGTCCATAATATTCAACCGGATTAACAGCTGATTCTTTGCTCTCGTGATCCGGCCAAGGTAATCTCTGCGACTTTTCATTCATCCATGGATCAAAAATAATCTGTCCTTTGTAATAGAAATGTGCATAATCTTTTAAATTTGGCATATAGGCATGATTCCACCCATCAAGCATCTTCCAAGCCAGATCCTCAGCTACTTTTAATTCTTCTTCGTCAAAAAACATAACGTACACCTCCTATTCTTTATAACGTAATATATAAGAGTCTATGTACATAATTTTGCACGTCAAAATATGCTTTTTGCCCAATTTTCCGAATCTTTATTGTCCTTCAGAACCAGTTCCTGCCATATTCCGGCATAATAAATTCCTCCCGGGTCTTTAGCTGAATTCTTGCGTTTATTATCCCTATTATTTATCTTGTTTATATTGTCTACATCATATGCCTTTTGCCAATTCCAGATTGCCTTGGTTTTTCCGGGCATTGTAAGTACTCTTTTTTTATCATAAGAAAAAATCCCATAGCCGGGCATTTGGGGTGCAAATGACAGACATTTTGCGGCTGTAAATATCAGATTGTTTTTTTCTTTAAATAACCGTTTCTCACAAGCATGTGGGTGCCAGAAAAATTTCTCTTGCTCTTTAGGGTCCGATATAATTTCTCCCACCTGAAGATATCCCCATATAACCTGCATTTCTTTTCCATAGTATGAATCTGCTGGATTTTCATTTCTGCGCGCAAACTTATATTTTCCATTGCTCTTAACAACATGCCTAAAGTTACCAAAAAACAAAAATAAGTCGCCGCTTACTATCTGATTATTTATCAGATATGATGCAGACTGATTTATTTGCCCAAATGCAGGTTTCCACCCTTTAACCGGCACTACTCTTCTTGTACTATCCAGATCCGGATCAAGATGACAGTATTTATCACCTCTATAGCCAAGATTTTCCAGTAGCTCATTTAACAGAATTTTATTACAGGTCAATTCTTCGTATGCAATTTTATCCTTATCATGATCCTTACTCGGGATTGGAAATGACAGCATTGTACCATCCTCAAATATTGGGCTTGCTATACCGCCATTGGCACTATCAAAACCCTTCCTACTCAATATTACCTTCACCGTGAATTCCCCTTTCTGCTGTCAAACTTTACATAACGATAATAAAATCATCTGTAATCATTTTTTATACTTATTGTTCATTTCAAAAATGGCTTTTTTGAGTCGAGTTCTTAAGCTTTCCGGTTCCAAAACTTCAACATATGGTCCATACTGTAGTGCCCAATAAAACATAGAATCTTCATTGCATCTCAATGTGACAAGTATCTGTTTTTTATCCTCAATTTTACTGGCCTTAAACTCTTTCCCTAACCAATCTATAAGCTCATCCATCATGGTCTTCGGCGCCAAAAGCTTTACTCTGACACTCGGCCCACTAAACATATAAATATGCTCTGCCATATGCTTGGGGAGATGAAATCCTTCTTTGAAATCCTTTATCTCTTTCTGTGGCTTTAATTTTTCATCAATTATCTCTACTTCTGTCATCTTATCCAGACGATAATGGGAAATATCGTCATACTTATCATAATTTCCAATTAAATAAAATTTACCTATATTAGCTACCATTTGATATGGATTTACCACATATCGGGTTTCTCTCCGCGGATGAAGCTTAAAATCTATTCCATACGAATTATAAACAAAAGATATTTTCTTTTTCTCTGCTATAGCATCATTCACAGTATCAAGGGTATACATAAGTTGCTTATTATCTGCGTGTTGCATATCCGGAAGATTCTTTATGTGGCTCACCTTAGTCGAGAAATATCGATTGCCTTTTGCACGAAGTTTTTCAATCAAATCTTTAGCCTGTTTCTGTGTAAGATTCTTGGAAAAAAGCACACTGTCGATAAGCATTCTAAGCTCAGCATTTTCAAATTCTCTCTCAGCCAAATAATACCCATTTTCCATGTCAATAACATCACCTAACAGTTCATTTAAGTATAGTATGTTATTTTTCACAGATCGACGATCGCATTCCATATCATAATTGCTCTTCAGAAGACGGATTATCTCTTGCTGAGTCAATCTATGTTCTGCATCTGAATACTGTTCCAAAATATTCAGGATAAGCATATTTAACATTTTCTTATTTGCGGTAGCATACATAATCTTCTTCCCCTTTATTTATAGAAGTCAGTATTCAGATATGCTGCAAGGACTTCCCTTTTGATAATTCGCACTTTGTTTGTACAACTTCTCCGATACTAACGGAAGTAAAAACATCAAACATATTGTTCCTGTACTTGCTTCTTATCTTGTTTCCAAGAATCAAACTGTCACCTATAAATACACCAATATTCCGTAGCAATGATACAAGCTTATGCATTTTCTATTCCATTAAACTCTTGTAAAACTCTATTGGTTTGATGGATTACCTCGCTGTTAATACTATTATATAACTTGCGATCTCCAATAATATAGAACTCTTCTTTCGCTCTTGTGGCTGCTACATTCATAATATTGGGGTTATCCGTTCCAACTGCCCAGCTAGCAGCACCTCTGCTTTTTTCATCACATCCCAATACCAAAAAGACTATGTCGGCTTCTTTCCCTTGAAATGTATGGACGAGACTGTAAAATATTTTGTGTAAACTAGATAGCTAAAAATAGGTATCCTCCCGG
>CALIEL010000255.1 GCA_938022235.1 Oribacterium parvum | reverse complement strand
TGCTTTGGGCTTTGGTTTGGACTTGGCTGTACCGGACTGAAGAAGCTGCAATGTTTTGGCTCCTGCGGTTCCGTCCGTTCCTAAACCATTCACAGACTGGAAGGCAATAACTGCATCTTTTGTCAGCTCTCCAAAATAGCCGGAGGCCTTATCCTGAGAAAGATAGCCGTATTTTACCAAAAGATTTTGCATATTCTTTACATCATCGCTTTGTTCGCCAAGACGCATACCGAAGGGCTTGGCATTTTCAGAGTCCATAAGACTTCTGGTATCCGGACCCAGGTAGCCGTCCACTACCTGGTCATTTCTGGACTGGAAGGCACGAATGGCATTTTGCGTACTAAGTCCAAAATTTCCATCCGCCTCTCCGGAAAGATATCCCAATGCAATCAGACGATTCTGATATTTTTTTACTATCTCGCTCTGTTCTCCGAGAGCAATAATATTGGCCTTTACTTCATCGGAGTATAGAAGATTGTAAGTGGTCTGGCCCACTGTTCCGTCTATCGTCAGTTTATTAACTTCCTGCAATTTCTTTACCGCAGTTTCCGTATCCTGATCAAAGGTTCCGTTAATCTGACCGCTTTCCGTAAGATATCCCAGGTTATACAAACGGTACTGAATCTTGGTGATATCGTCTCCCTGAAAACCAAGCTTTGCCGCATAATGGGGGGCGGATTCCGACATCAGAGCATCCCAGGTGTCTACGCCGGTAATACCGTCCATTTTCCGTCCTGTCTGTCTTTGGAAATACTGCACGGCCTTGGAGGTGGCATCTCCGTAATAGGTAGTCGGTTCATCCTCCTCCATATAGCCAAGGTTCATCAATCTTTGTTGCAAATCCTTAACAACAGAATTAATTACACCTACGGTAAGATTAACCGGTGCTAAGTCCTCTGCCTGCCCGTCAATGGTAACTCCTTCAATAGAGGGAAGAACATTGGCATTTAAGCCAAGAGCCGCAATAGCCATCACACCTTCCGACTCCGCTTCCGTTGTCAGGACAATATCCGAAGAAGAAGCAGCCTGCTCCTCAGCACCAAGCTTCTTCTCACAAGCAGTAAGCCCTAATAGACCGGCTACTAAGACAAGAGAAAGTCCTCTATGGAATAATTTTGAATTCCGTATATGATCTTGCATAGATTTTTGTACCTCTTATTTCTATAGATGAAAACGCTGTTCTATGATACCATAGGCACTGTTCCTATCCTATAAAGAAAATCTTAATTTTGATTAGGAGGAGAGCCGGTAAGGTATAAAAAAACAGTAAAAATCAGGGAAAAGGAAGAAAAAGCTAAGGGGAAAGATTTAAGAGTTTTTGAATTTCAAGGAGCTCTTCAGCAAACAAATAATGAATACTGCACGGTGTTCATTATTTGCTTCTTTACCAAGCATCACCAAATGTGCTCTGCACATTTTTGTGTAGGACAAAGGTGGCGCAGGTGGGAATGCAAGCATTTCCGCCTGCACCGCCTTGTCCTACGCAATTCGGAAAGAATGCTCGCATTCTTTCCAGGTGATGCTAAAAATTTAATCAAGCTCGCTTTTTTCTTTAAAATTTGAAAATCTGTTTTCATGTTTGTTCTAACATTTCGATATTGCTTTCCCTCCCCTAATTCAACCCTATTTATAAAGGAGTACCTATGCGTTTACGTCATATCCCCGGTTCCGAAGATTTTGTGGCAAATTCTCACTATGTTTTATCAAATCCGGAACAATACAAGGGAGCTTTTTCCGAAAAGCTCTTTGGAAATACCAATCCTTTGCACATCGAAATCGGTATGGGCAAGGGACAGTTTATCTTTGAAATGGCCAAAAGAAATCCGGAGATTAACTATATCGGAATTGAGCGCTACGACAGCGTTTTACTGAAAGCGATTCAAAGGAGGGAAAAACAGGAGCCTGAGCTTACTCTCACAAATCTTTTCTACATCAGTATAGATGCCAGACTTTTGGCAGATGTCTTTGCTCCTGAGGAAATCGGAAAAATCTACCTGAATTTCTCCGATCCCTGGCCCAAAAAAAGGCAGGCAAATCGAAGACTTAGCAGTCCTGTCTTTTTAAAGATTTACAAAGAAATTCTGGCAAAAGACGCCTTCCTGGAAATGAAGACCGATAATCAAGACCTATTTAGCTATTCCTTGGAAAGTTTGGAGGAATGTCATTGGCAGATTCTGGCAAATACAAGAGATTTACACCATGATCCTGTCCTGAATGAGGGAAATGTGATGACCGAATATGAAGAAAAGTTCTCTTCCAAAGGAAATCCCATTTGTAAGTTTATAGCTAAGCCTTAGTGAGTTTTTTCCATAAAGTCTCAGCACTGTTTTTCCATAAAAAATACTTGCCTCGCCTA
>CALIEL010000254.1 GCA_938022235.1 Oribacterium parvum | reverse complement strand
TTAGGAATCGTAGCAGGTTTAATCATGATGGGACACCCATTGATGACCGGTCTCTTCGTTAGTTACACCATTGCCTTTGTCTTTATTTATCAAGGTATTGTGTCGATTGTTCAATTCTTCAAGATTAAATAAGAAAAAAGGCTCTTTAATAACTGTAATGGGTTGATAAAAACTTACAAAAAGGAGAGCACCAAATTGGTTCTCTCCTTTTTGATGTGCAAAGCAATGAGAATTCTCGTTTTAAAATTTTCAAAGTTCCGGAAGCCAAAAGCATTTTGCTTAATGACTTTGATGAGGTTATTTGTGGCCTCAAGTTTTGCGTTTGAGTAGGGAAGTTCAAGTGCATTAATGATCTTATCCGGATCCCTCTAAAAGGTCCTAAAAATGGTCTGGAAGATAGGATTCACAAACAAATTATTAACTCTGTGGTCATCAATTTATATAATTGACTTGATGGTCAATTATTGAGGTATGAGATGAGACAGGAAGAAAGAAAAATACAAGCAAGAAGAAAAATTATGGACAATGCGTTGCTTGAATTTGCTACACGAGGATATAGTGCAAGCTCTGTGAACAACATTTATGATTCTGAACAGGGAATTTCAAAGGGACTGATCTATCATTATTTCAAATCAAAAGATGAGTTGTTCCTTGCTTGTGTGGAGGAATGCTTTGAACAGTTAAAAGAATACATCCAAAATCATATATTCATTGAAACAGAATCAAGCTCTTTGAAGGAATGTCTTTCACAGTACTATAAGACCAGAATGATATTCTTTCATGAAAATCCGCTGTATCAGAAAATTTTCTGTGAAGCTGTGATTATGGATATTTTTTTGTTTGGCGTTGTGAAGAAGGAGACTATTTAAATGTTTGAAATGTTAATTCGTTTATTGACGGTTGTGCTATTGGCAGTAATCGCCGGGAAGGTGGCAGCAAAATTTAAAATGCCCGCTGTTTTAGGTTTTTTAATTGCGGGAATGCTCTTAGGGCCCTATGCAGTAAATCTGCTGACACAAGATATTTTAGATAACTCGATGTATCATACACTGATTGAGCTCATGGAATGCGGTATGGGGCTGATGCTGGGCAGTGAAATGATCTGGCGAAAGATGCGTTCTTCCGGTAAACAGATTGTTGTGATTACTTTGGCGCAGTCACTCATGACTTTTGCTGTTGTCAGTCTTGCGTTTTCTGCTATTTTTTATTTTATGGATATCCCTGTTTTCCTTGGCTTGATTTTTGGCGGTATTGCCTTAGCTACCGCACCTGCACCGGCGTTATCCATTGTGTCAGAATATAAAACAGACGGACCTGTTACAAGGACACTGATACCTTTGGCGGTAATTGACGATGTGTTGGCAATCTGCGTATTTTTGCTTGTTATGAGTTTCATCCTTCCGATTACCTCGGGAGGCTCTGTACCAAAATATCTGATTATACTGATCGTTATTTTCCCGGTTTTGATTGGTCTTATAACCGGAGGCATCACAGCCTTTATTATGAAAAAAATCAGGTCAGAAAAAGTCTGTGCAATCACGGTGTTTGCCGGTGTGCTTGTTACAGCGGCTATGACCGCACTTGCCAACCATTACCTTATGCCTGTTCCAGTCCTTAATTTTATGCTGAGCGGTATGGTTTATTCCGCAACCTTTGCAAATATCCTGGATGAAAAAAAGCTGGAAGATATTATGAAATATTGCACTCCGAGCATCAGCGCTTGCTTTGCATTGATTGTTCTGAATCTGGGTGCTCCGCTGGATTATCATCTCATTTTAGGGGCAGGAATTTTTACAGCAGTATACATTATTGCCCGCGCAGCAGGAAAAATAGGCGGAGCGGCTCTCGGTGCACAGCTTTCGCACGCCCCTGCTACGGTAAAAAAATATCTCGGGCTGGTCATTTTGCCTCATTCCGGCGTATCTCTTGTCATGACAGGTATTGCTATTTCGGCATTAACGGGAGATTTCGAACAATATGGAAACATTGTTCGAGGTACAATTGCGGCTGCGGCAGTCATTAATGAAATTATAGCTGTTTTCTTAGCCCGTCAGGGATTTAAGGCGGCCGGAGAGATGGGAAAGGCTATCAAATGCAAATAAAAATGGTATAATGAAACGAAATAAGGTGTCTGTGCAATGAATAAGGAAGAACTTATGCGATGCCTATTGTTGCCTTGGCATTTAATTTATGCTGGGAGAGTTTGTATGCTTATGTGTACCTAAACAGAAATATTGCAGACATACAAGCTTGGATTACCATAGGGCTCCGAAAGGAGCCTATCTGTGTATTCAAAACAACAAAAAGAAATCGCACTTAAACTACATCATCAGACAGAATCTGTATCAGAGACAGTAAGGATATTGGGATATCCTACTAGACAGAATCTTTATAACTGGATTTATGAAGAAAAACATCCTACTAAGGTTCGGGAGGATTATCAGCTAACATCATTTGTAGAAAGGGTCTCCATGTTTTCGCTCATCTTTGGTTTTAAACATTTATTTCGAATCATCCGTCAGGTTTTTCAAAGCGAAGAGGGGCAGGCGATTTTAGCCAGTTTAGCCTCCCTCTTGGTTTTGGGTACGGTTTTCTATACGATGGTGGAAAAGTTAGCCGTGCTGGACTCCCTTTATTTATCCTTTACGACCTTGACCACCATTGGCTATGGGGATTTTACGCCCAAGACCGCCTTGGGAAAGATTTTTACCATGATCTACGGTCTTTTGGGACTAGGTATTGTCAGCCTCAGCCTTGGTATTATTGCTAAAGAAGCGCTGGCACTTCAGAAACAGCGCAAAAAACAACGCCGAACTAAGCAAAAATAGAGAGTCTGAAATTTTATATGTCCTTTTATATGAGTTTTTGAATTATCTGCATAAACACTACATCTATAAGCAATTTCATAATTGCAAAGACATTCATTTTACCATGCATTTACCACGATTGAATGAGCCTTGATATGACAATAAAACCGATAAGGGAGATAGCACATGAAAAGCTGTGTATCTCCCTTTGTTCATGCTAAATGACTACTTTACTCTGATTTCAAACTTCAAGCTTTCATCATTTACGCATGGATTTCTCCCTTTAGTTCTTCATCAACTTGCATATGCACAGTACCATTTGCATGATAGCATGGTCGTAAGCATACTTTGAAGATATAGGCGTTATAAAAATCTAATATTTCTTTGACTGCCTTTTCCTCTCCGCTAGTCGCTCTGCAAATGAGTTCATAAGAGGGATAAGCATAATCTTTTTTCATTCGTTCTACTTCCTTTCGCTCAATAATTTTTGTAATTTCTTTAGCCCTCTATCCCGTCTGCTATTGATAGTGGAACGTGATACATGATACAATTCTGAAATTTCTCTGTCGTTCATGCCTTGAAAGAAATGCAACAAGATAGCAGTACGCTGTTTTTCGGTCAATTCTTGTAAAGCTGCACCTAGTTCTTCATCAGATACACGGATTGTAAAATTCATAACTTGAAACGATACAAAATCGGAAAAATATTCATCATTTGGACCATTTTCCATACGTTTCATTTCAGACAATTCACAAAACAAGACTTCATGTTTAGAACGTCTTGCACTTTGTCTTCTATGACTTGACAATGTACCTTTAATCACAATCATCATTAAAGCATTAAACTGTAAACAGACAGATTTCTCAAAAGAAGATGCTTCCATGATTTCACCTCCTTTCTGCTGAAAGCTAACTTATATAAACAACATAAAAAATGATGTTTATACCGTTGATAAAAAACAAAAGGCTCGTATCAAACAAAATGTTTGTACGAACCTCTTTTGACGATATAATTGTTATTTTGATAATTATTACTGTTTCTCTTGTTCAGATTTTTAGGAGTTTTCCCGTTATTCAAAATCCATAGAAACAACGACTTTCCCTTGTGCGTGAGAAGTTATAATATAACGAATGGCTTCTTTTGTATCCTTGACAGAATAGATTTTGTCTATATAAGGTATCAATTTACCCGTTTCTGCCAGTTCTTTTGCATAAGATAAATAATCTTTTTGGGGCATCATAGGACCAGCAAAATAAGAAAAATTCCTTGATGTAAACGAACGAAAAAGTGCTTTAGTTACTTGTTTTACATTTCCTACACCTATAAAAATTCCATTTGGTTTCAAAATCTGTTTATAGTCTTTCATGGAATTACAGCCATTCACACCTATGATTACATCAAACTTTGTCCGCACTTTCGTAAAATCTTCTTTTTTATAGTCAATTACGTAATCACACCCCATTTGTTTTGCTAGCTCAAGATTACGGGTACTACATACACCTGTAACAGTTGCTCCCATGATTTTAGCTAATTGTACTGCATATAAACCAACGCCACCCGAAGAACCGTAAATCATAACTTGCTGACCTGCTTTTACATTCCCTTTACGAAGTGCCCCTAATGCAGTTTCAAAAGAAATAGGAATAGCAGACGCTTGTTCAAAGCTTAGATTTTGAGGTTTTACAAAAACACGGTCTTTATCCATAAGAGCGTATTTCGCAAAACCTCCGCAACATATTTTCAAACTTTTTGAAGATAAGGAACTGTCAGTCAAAGCACTTTTGGGAGAATATGGGAATATCCGATTTTTAGAAAAAATAAAAAGTGAATTTAATATTAGCGAAATATATAGTGATAAACTTGAAGATACTTCCCTTGCTCCGTATTTATTGGAATTTCAAATATCTACGTCTTTAACGCTGTTCCATTTATGGCTGAAAAGAGGAAAAGATTTAGAACCTGAAAGCTATTCTCACTGATACATGAATTGTATACAAACGGAGCAAAAGAATACTTTTAGTTGCATAAGCACACAATCTTTTTATTGTGGGTGGTATCATGTCGCCTACAGTTTTTATCCATTAATTACCATTGCTCCACTGACATCGAAATTTGAGAAAAAATGCAGATAGCCTACGCATTACCCACTGCGTAAGGCTAAGGGGCTACAGCGTCCTTCTATAGTGTTGTAGCAAAGCCATAGCCTTTGATTTTGTAAAGTATAATCTTCAGCGGGTGCTTGGAGAAGGGAAAAGTGCTTTTGTACTTTTCTACAAACAGCAGAGAAGATTTTTGGAACATTTTCTTAATAAGTTTTTAAAATAGATAAAAAAACCTTGTTTTTTAAAAAGCAGAGGAGTATTCTACTTCCATCTTTCAGAGATACGTTATTCGGTTCTGAAAGCAAAAAAAAGAAAAAATGTTTTTTTCTGCATAGGCAGAAGAGAGGAGACTATTATGAGAAAGATGGTTAGAGGATTATTCGTACTTGCAGCAATGACAGCAGCTCTTACAATGGTAGCTTGTTCCGGTAAGAAGGCAGAGACCACTGCAGCAGCTGAGAGCAAGATGGAGACTGAGGCAGCTAAGGAGTCTGTAAAGGCTGACGAGAAGAAGGATGAGAAGAAGGACGACAAGAAGGATGCTAAAGAGACTACTGCAGCAGCAGAAGAGTCCGAGAGCACAGAAGAGTCTTCCAAGTAATTTTTGAAAAACTATAAGGGGAGCCTGTGAAGGCTCCCTTTTTTGTTATTCGCAGATAGAGTATTGTCAGGAGGGGCACCATGAAAGAAGCAAAGAAAATAGAAGGAAGCAACATTTTCCTACAGGAGTGTATTACGGAAATTGAGAAGGCGGTGGATTTGGACAGTATCACCGTGGAGCGGGCGGCGTTCGGGCTCTTTTTCTCCGGGGTGAAGCTTTCCACAGGTCATGGAGGTCTATGCTTTACGCCGGTGAAGGAGATTCCGGAGGCCGTGTGCTGTCCCAGCTCTGCGAAGGCTATGCCCTTTTCCGGAAAGCTGAAAGGGAGAGGGGTTAGAGCTTATCTTGAGGATATTTTCTCGGAGAATATCCTAAGAAGGACTTTGGGAATCGCTGCCTTAAATGCGCTCAGTACTCTGGTGTGGGAAAAGACAGAGCATTCGGGATATGAGCTTTTGCTTGGTGCGGATGCCTTTGATGAAATTGATGTAAAGAAGTATCGGAAATCCGTAGTGGTGGGGGCATTAGTGCCTATAATCCGAAAGCTTATGCAGGAAAATGCGGATTTTCACATTTTGGAAAAGGACAGCAGAACCTTAAAGGAGCGGGAAATGCCCTATTACCTTCCTCCGGAGAGGCCGGGAGAATGCGTGCCGGAGGCAGATTTGCTGGTGATTACCGGAGTAACGATTTTGAATGATACCTTGCCGGGGATTTTGGCTATGGCGAAAAAGGATGCGGAAATTTTAGTGGTGGGCCCTACCGCAAGCATGCTTCCGGACTGCCTCTTTTCTAAAGGCGTTACGATGCTTGGGGGAATTCAGGTGACGAAGGCGGATGAGCTTTTGGATATCATCAGTGAGGGAGGCTCCGGCTATCATTTCTTCGGAAAATATGCGGAACGAACCGTGCTTCGTCGAAGATAAGGCATAGGAAAATCGCGCTTCGTAGAAGATAAAGCATAGGAAAATCGTGCTTACTTTTAAAATTTTACAAAACTCTTAAAAGGATATACTTTTTTGCGTATTTTTGATAAACTGCTAGGGCAACTTGTCGGTTTTCGGTAGGAAAAGAGTGCAATAGTGCCGAGTTCCGCTTTGTAAAAGCTTTAGGAGGAAAGGAAGAGTATGAAGAAAAAGATTTATCCTATTATCGCCCTGTCATTTGCCATCATGATGAGTGCTTGTGGCGGTAAGAAAGCAGCAGAGCCCAGCAGTGTAGAGAAGGAAGAGACAGAGAAGGCAACAAGAGAAGTAACAGAAAAGGAAACGGAAGAGGAAACCGAGAAGGAAGAAGCTTCCGATGCCAAGGATCTCATTGTTCCCGGTTATGCATTGGGAGAGATTCCCGCAATTCCCGCAGTGGAGATTAACGGTCTTGGAATTTTTGAAAATCCTGCAGCGAAGATTACTATGGACAAGACAGAAGCCTTAAGTTCCGTTCCCGGTATCACCGTTACCCCTGTAAAGTTGGAGAATGACCAGATTTTCCGTGGAAACAGTGTGATGCAGCTGGGAGAAGGAGGAGCCGGTCAGATGAGTGCCGACGGTCTTACCGTACAGACAGACGGTGACGGTTCCGGACAGTACGTGGATGCAGAAAGAGGGATTACCATCCAGAGAAATACCGACGGTTCCGGACAGTATGTGGATGAGCAGAAGGGAATCACCTTACAGGTGAATTCTGACGGTACCGGACAGTATTCCGATGATGGGCAGGGCATTACCCTCCAGGTTAGCGAAGGTGGTAATGGAATCTTCACAGACACGAAGAAGGAAATTACCATGATGGTCAGCGATGATTCCAGCAGCTATACCCAGGGCTCTATTGATATTGATGTAAAGCCGGATGGAAGCGGAAGCTACTATAACAGTGAAACCGGTTTAAGCATTAAAAATAATGGACAGGGGAAGGCAGTGATTACTCTTGGCAATGACGAAAAGACCGTAGATGCCAAGCCTTTGGAGAAGCCTACAAAGCTGCCAAAGCTTTCCATGGTTCCCGCAGTACCAAGTCTGGAGGCCAACAGCCTTTTGATTACTCTGGATTCCGGTGTGCTTTTCGATGTGGATAAGTATGATATTCGTCCGGATGCGGAGAAGATTTTAAACGATTTGGCAACAGTATTAAAGGAAGGGGGAATTACAGCCTTCCAGATTGACGGACATACCGACTCCATGGATACGGATGAACACAATCAGGTGCTTTCCGAGAATCGTGCAAATTCCGTAAAGAGCTATTTGGCATCTCAGGGCGTGACTGCGGAAATCACCACCCACGGTTACGGAGAAAGCCGTCCTGTTGCCACCAATGATACCGCAGAGGGAAGACAGCAGAACAGACGTGTAGAGATTATTGTTCCTACCGCATAAAAGAATAGGATTAAAAGTAAATTTGCTGGAAAGCCAAATTACTCGAAAGCCAAATTACTTTAAACCTAAATTGCTTTAAAGACAAATGAAATTAAAGATGTAAAGAACCTGAAATGCAGCACCGGGAGTTTCCCATTAGGGAATTCGGATTGTTGCAGGAAGCTAAAGCTGCCATGGTTTTTTACATCTTTTTTTATTCTGCATAGGTGTGCTGGGGAAGGTACGGGAGAGTTTCTTTTAAGGACAAGGGTGGAGTAACTTAGGATAACCGGTAAAAACATATAGCTTTATCCTTGTAAATAAGAAGGATTCATTTTCATACTATTGAGAATATCAATAAGTCTTTAGATTTATCAGAATTATAAATATCTAACAAAAAAGCAATTTATACTATTGATAAAATTGGTGAAAAAGTATAATAATAAAGAGGGCGAAACAAAAAATATTATTATAAAATACTGCTTTGATTTCTAAAAACCGACATTTTCCCTAATGGCAAAGAAAATCTTGGAAAGAAGAAAGAGAAACAGTACAGAAGGAGGAGAAAAGTGAAAAAGAACTTGGTAAAGTTACTTCCTCTATTGCTTTTATCGGTAAGCCTGGTGGCTTGCGGCGGAAGCAAGGCGGAAGACAAGGGAACGGGAGCATCTACAGAAAAAGCGCAGGAGCAGAACGCTTCTTCCGATGGAGAGAATAAGGCAGAGGCAAGTGCTTCCGGACAGAAGGACAGCTTCACCTATATCATTGACGGTGACCCGGGAAATACCCTGAACCCTTTAACAGCAGATGATCGCTATACCCTGATGACCTGTCATGCAGCCTATGCTCCGGCTTATCATATCTATGGAGATGGAACTGTGGATTATATTCTGGCGGAGAGCATGGAGGCCTCTCAGGATGGTCTGACTCTTACCATGAAGCTAAAGCCGGATTTAAAGTGGAGTGATGACGAGGCTTTAACTGCGGAAGACATTGTCTTCACCTATGAAACCATCAACAGCCTGACAAAGAATCTTTATATCGGGGATAAGCCCATCAGTGTGGAAAAGCAGGATGATTTAAGCGTTCTTTTTAAGCTCCCCTCTGTTTCCGCCAGTGCTATGGAGATGCTTTCCGATGAGGTCAGCATTATTCCTAAGCATATCTTTGAAGGTAAGGAAAATACGGATGTTTCCTTATTAGAAGATAAGGTGGTGGGTGCAGGTCCCTATGTGCTGGAGGAGTATAAGACCGGAGAGTACTTGAAGTTTAAGGCAAACCCCAACTATGCCAAGGGAAAGCCTTATATTGATACCTTGATTTATCGGGTAATTGACAAGGGAGATACCGCT
>CALIEL010000253.1 GCA_938022235.1 Oribacterium parvum | reverse complement strand
AACTCCTCTAGGAGCATTGCTGTTGTTTTTATCATATTTTCACCTCATAGTCTCACTATATGCAACTTTCAGGTGAAAATAAAGCATTTTTGAATAAAATCTGTCTCCTCAATCCTCTTGAAATGTAAAATCTTTTCTTTTTAACATTTTGCTCTCCCTTGCAAACCGGAATTTGGCTGAGCGATTAAGCCAAAATCTCGCCAATGTTAATCACATGATTCGCCCATTCTCTTATAGCTGCATTCGTGCGATCTGTGATCGCATCATGGTAAAGACGATATCCCTCAGCATCATTTTCTTTTAGATATGCCACCGCTTTTTTGCTGCCAAAATAGAACAAATCTCTAAGCAGGAAATAATCTGTCATACTCTCCCATAGAAATGCTAAAGCTCTGTAGTTTCCTTCATCGTCATTCTTCTCAACCCGTTGCATTGTTTTTTTGATCCAACTTATCATGAATTTTTTCTCATCGGAAGGAATAACAGAATGTTCTTCCACATATTTCCTTACTCGTGTTTTTAAATCTGCAGCGATTTCATCCGTGTCCATCACAATATTACCGTCATAGACTGTAAGAAAAGTATCCGGATCCTCACCGATTACTTCGTCTTTTGTGAAAATAAAGCAATCCAATCGAATTCCACCAATAATGGTATCGTCATGCCTATTGGCTTTTTTGTTAACAATGATCATGCAATCATAATCACTGTATGAATCATACATACCACAACTAAACGAACCATAGGTGACAATTGCCAATGGGTTATATTTTTTTTTCAGATAATCAATTATCTTCTTCATTCCCTCCCCCCTTACAAACCGGAATTTGCTTGCGCTATGTTAGCAAATCATAATCAGCACATTCCCATTTTGATGACCTCCATCACTACCTTAGAACGCCGTGATCCGCACAATCAATATCTCTGTTTTTGATTCCACTCACATCAAATACAATTCCCTTTCTTTCTGCATATTCCAATGGGAATTCTTTATTCATCACGTCAAAATGTGTACCTAAATGCCCCACCAATGCTTTCTTCTCATTCCCCTGAGCATCTGTTACCATTTTGGGGGGTAATCTTAATCGTAAGATCCATTTTCATCTGTGTTTTCTCCTATGGCTCATATCCAAATAGGCTTTCTCTCAATCACTTCTACTTTATCCGGATAGTATCAGTATAGCGGAGCAGAATGTCTTCTTCTCAAAAATCAGATTCGGAAATTCTGTTCTTAATTCATCAGCAACACAATAGATTTCATCGTCATCCCACTCATCCGCATATTCTTTTTTGCATTGATTCAATTCCTTGCGATTTGAAAAAGCGACATCTCCAATTAGAATTTTTCCGCCGGCTTTCAGATGTGCAAGCAAATCTTTTAGCAAAACAGTCTTTTGCGCATCTGTTAAGTGATGAATAGAATAAGTCGCAACAATAAAATCAAAGGACTCTTGCTTCAGTTCATCCGCTAAGCCCTTTGAAAAATCTCCCTGATAAAGATGTGCACCCGGCATCTTTTCACACGCGAGCTCTATCATTCTTGAGGAAAAATCTTGTCCGTAAATAGTGCATCCGTTTTCATATAGTTTTGTCGTTAATGTACCTGTCCCGAACCCGAGGTCCAAAACTACTGCATCCGGCTTTTCCATTATGATTTTGTAAATATCTCCCAGAATCTTTTTGTACCCGGCAAAGGGATAACGATTCTCTTCTTCCGATACCCCGACTGATTTATCATAATCATCCGCCCATAAATCAAAACCTTTACTATTTAACATTTTCCCTCCTCTACTCCTGCTTTTCTATCGTATGCCCCTGCTTTTCCCGCCTTTGCCCTAGCAGACAAGATGCATCTCTCGCTCAAAGTACTCAGTACATTTCGAGTGATAAAACAGCCGGAATCCCCATAATTCCTTGCATCCATTTTTATTTCAAAAGCTCCAAAATTCCCTTTGCACATCTGAGATTTACATCTTGAAAATGATTGCCCGGGTTCAGCTCATACTTGCAGGGAATCCCCAAGCTCTTAAAATAGCCAAGCAGCTCTTCCGTATTTTCCTGCATGGTTTTTAAAATAGGATGTCTTGTTTTAGACTCTTTATCTCCAATAGACAAATAAAGCTTTTCCGGCAGGATTTTCATAGAAGTACCTCAAGATACGGTCTAAGCTTCTCCTCTACATGAAGGTCTCTAGCATAATTTGAAAGAAGAGGGATGTTCTTGTCTTTTCGCAAAATATATCGTTTAAAGGCCTCTACTACTACCTGTACATCCACGTGGTTTCTTATTTTCAAAATATCACACAGCGTACGTTCCGCAGAATAAGCCTTCACGGGGTTTCCCGCCGGACTAGTAAGTTCTGTAGACCCCAGGCTATAGAATGGCTCCTTTGCCCCCTTAGCTAATATGCCATCCTTTTTAGGATTAGATAAATTATAAGTAGCGGGAAAAAACATTTGAAACTTAAGAGGAGTTCTATCCGTCAAGTCACAGAGAAAAAGAGCCGTTTCCAAGGCATAAATTCCCCTTTTATAGCGAGTTTGCAAATTAACAAATTCATCATCCCACGCTTCCGGTAATATATAGACTCCTCTTCCGGAACGTTCTAAATCTCCTTTTTTTACAAGATACTGAAGACTCCCTCTGGAAAATCCCGCATGAACCACCATAGCAGTTGTAAGAACAGCATTATTCTGTTTTGCAAGTTCCAGAATTTTCTGAGAATCCGTCATGCAATCACCGCCTTTTTTACTTTCTTGCTGTATATAATATATAAAACGAGCATAAAAGTAAATTGATTTTTCCGCTGTAAGCAAAGAAGTATATTTAGCACATGTTTCTACTTTCCCTCAAGGCCAATGGTTTCGTATAGGAGATAAACTCTTTCAATAAATCTTCCTTTGTACTCCAAATATTTGTCTATGTCCTTAGGATACAGCCGGGCCGCTTCCCTTTTCACTTCGGCATACTCCTCTGCCAAATGAGGATGAGCACGGAGATAATCTCGAAAAGCAATATGCCTCTTCAGCTCTTTAGAGTCCATAGGGCAGACATACAAATGATGTACCATTAGCTCCGGTTTTTCTTCATAGGAAAATGCTTCCCTTCCCTCTATCCCAAGATTCCCTTCATGCCGGTATCCCTTCTTTTCCAGCAGACTTTTCATTTCAGGAAAGACCGACATATCCGGAATCACGATATCCATATCAATAATCGGCTTTGCCGCTAAATTTTCCACCGAGGTACTTCCAACGTGTTCAATACTAAGGCTTTTTGCCAAGATTTCATTTCCAAGGGAAGCAACGATTTTTTGAAACTCCGTATTCCACTCCGGAGTATAGTCTTCTATGACAATATGTTCTGTTCTCATGTTTTTCTCCGCATACTCTATCTTAAATCCAACACCATACTGTCAAAGTCGATATATTCTTCCCCAATCTTAAAATAAGCCGGTAAAGTTCCCACTTTTTTAAAACCGAATTTCTCATACAAATGAATAGCGCGGCTGTTGTCCCCTCGCACTTCCAGATTAATGAGCTCCACGTCATTTTCCCCGGCATAGTCTATAAGCTTTTGCATCAGTTTGGTTCCAATACCGCTATTCCACTCCGCCTTTACCACGGTAAGTCCCAGCTCTGCCCTATGGCTCATTCTCCTTGGAAAAGCCCTTAATTCTCCGCTTCCTACAAGCTTTCCATTCTTCCACGCGAAATAACATACCGATTTCGAATCCTTGGAAAAGTTCCGAATTTCCTCCTGCTCTTCCTCTATGGAAATTGGTAATCCTTCCTTGCCAAAGGATAAATTGTCCGTTTCCGAACCCACCTGTCTTGCATAGGCTATTCTTGCCTCCGCGTCCTCCGGCAGAGCTTCTTTAATGATAATGTCTTTCATAATGTCCTTCATAATATCCTTTATATATCTTTCCTGCAAAATCTCTAATATACTTGATTTAATACTTTACCCAATACTTTGCTCAGCACTTACGCATTGCTTTGTTCCGCACTTTACTCAACACTTACGCATTGCGCCATTCCTTATTTCTTAAATGAGCAGGTCCGTATAAAGTCCTTCACCTCTACCCCTGCATCCAGATAACGAAGCAAAATCTCTGCACAGGCACGGCTATCACTGTCCGCCCTATGGTGGTTGAGAGGAATCCCGAAATGCTCGCAGACCATATTTAACTTATGGCTCCTATCGG
>CALIEL010000252.1 GCA_938022235.1 Oribacterium parvum | reverse complement strand
TCAACTGGTTGTACTGTCCACCAAAATCCAATACGAGAATCCGCTCATGATTCATTTTTCTTTCCCCTTTTCTTCAGTTCGTCCAACGGCAACAAGATAGATAAACCGCCTTTTTTAAAGGCTCACACAATTACTCATTATAGTGCCTAGGAAAAGACTTATGCAAGTCCTTCTTTGCCACTCCTTACAAGTCCACTTCCTCTCCTAAAGAGAAGGAATAAAGGACTCTTCGTTTTACCTTTTTCCCTAAAATCTGCTCCAAGGCTTTGCTATATAGCTCGATTTGCTTTTGGTAACGATTCCTTAGCTCTTCCCCATCCTTTACCCGGTCAGTCTTATAGTCCACAAGGATAATGCCCTCTTCCTCCATGATAAAGGCATCAATGATTCCTTGGAGGATTACCTTTTCAACATCATCCCCCCCATCCTTCGGAAATAGCTTCTCATACTCCACTTCCTGCATAAAATGCTGTTCTCGATAAAGGGTATTTTCCTTATAGGCCTTGGCAAAAAGCTGCCCTAAGGGAGAATCCAGGAACTTCTTAAGCTTCTCTTGATTCAGTAAGCCATATTCCTCCGGAGAGAGAAAGTCGGATAGCTGGGAAATATCCTTGGAATAATCATAAAAGGCTAAGGCATGGTGATAGCTGTCGCCTATTGCAACACCGATATTTTTTCCCTCTGCTTTCATTTTCTGAATTAGTGGGCTGTCGTGCTTTTCTTTGACCTGCTGCCGTGCCTCGGTCTCCTCATCCCATTCCGGCACAACTGCACTTCCTTCCTGCCCGGTTTCAGAAAGCTTTTTTCCATGCTCCTCCATGGCCTTCATTTTCAATAAGGAAACGGAGTATTTTGGGCTTCTATGGGTGCTCTTCTCATAGGGATAGACATAGGAAAAATGCTCTTCCATAAGCTTTTCCGCTTCTGTATTTTCCCGCCCTGTTCCCAAGAACTCATAAAGCTTTTTCTCAAGGGAAATGGCTTCTCCCATGGCTTTGCCTTCATTTTCCTCTAAATCCTCTTTCGAAAGAAAACGAAGGGCAATTTCTTCAGTCTTGGTACTTTCAAAGAAGCTCCGGGAATAGGCCATTAAAATCCAGGCAAGATAAGAACTCGCTCCTCGGATATCTTCCAGAGACAGCCGTTCTTGCACCGGGAATTTCTTGATTAAATCCTCTTCATTTTTGCAAACGCCGGTGAGAATCAGCTTTTCCTCTGCTCTGGTCATGGCAACATAAAGCACCCGAAGCTCTTCTCCAAGACTCTCCCGCTCCCCCTTTTCCTTAATGGCGATTTTGTGGAGGGAGGGGTACTTTATCCTTGTTTCCAAATCCAAGTAATCTGCGGCAAGCCCCAGCTCCGAATCCATTAGCATTTTCGCCTTGGAATCCATCTTGTTAAAGGTCTTATGCAGCTGGGACAGGAAGACCACCTTAAACTGCAGTCCCTTGGAGTGATGGATGGACATAATCCGAAGCAGGTCGTCCTTTTCCGAGAACACCGTTGCCTCTCCTTGATCCTGTTCCTGCTTTTTCACCTTTTCTATATAGCGGATAAAATGGAATAGGCCGCTGTAGCTTCCCTTTTCAAACTGCTTGGCATCCTCTAAAAGCTGGTCCAGATTGGCCTGCCGCTTCTCTCCCAAGGGCAGCGCCCGCACATAGTTATAGTAATCCGTCTCTTCATAGATTAAGGTCAGTAAAGAATGAAGCCGTAAGGAACGGGATAGCCTACGGTAGCGTTCCAATTTACCTTGAAAATTCTGCCATTTTTCTTCCAAAGCAGGAGGCAATGCTTTTTCTGCCTGTAAAGACAGATTTACCGCATTTTCCTTACTCTTATCATAGGGCTTTTCGTATAGGCTGCCCTTCGCCAGCACAATCTGCCCCAGCTCATCGTCCGTAAAGGAAAATAAAGGGGAGCGTAAGACTGCTGCCATGGGGATATCCTGTCTTGGATTGTCAATGATGGCCAGGAAGGATAGAACCGTTTCTACCTCTACCGCAGAATAATAGCCGGTTTTTAGCTCCGCATAGGCAGGGATTCCTTCCTTTCCGAAGATATCCACCATTTCTCTGGAAACGCTGTGGGGAGAACGAAGGAGAATCACCATGTCCTTATAGGCATAGCCCTTTTCCAAAAGCTCACGAACCTTAGCCGCAATCATCTTACATTCCAGCTCTAACTTACTGAGAGATTTACCGGAGGCGCTAGTGGAGGCGCTATTACCATCGTCTCCTTTACTATCTTCTTTATTATCTTCTCCATCGCCCTCATCTTCCCCTGTAGAGGCAGTTTTTTCCAACTCTAAGAGAAGCAGTTCCGTCTGATCTCGTCTCTGCTTGCCTGAACTTGGAGCCTCTCTCTCCGGCTTTTCTTTATGTTCTTCGCCACTTTGCGCTTTATCTTCTTCGCCTTGATTCTCTCCTACATTCTTTTCCGGCTTTTTCTCTTGCTCTAACTCTTCGCCACTATGCTCTTTAACCTGCTCTTCTTTCTTTACCTTCCCCAGGAATAGACTATTCTCGAAATCATATTCGATTCCCCCGAAGTCTTTTTTCATAATCTTAAAGAACAGGGTATTTACCGCGGAAAGTACTCCTTCATCGGAACGGAAGTTCTTCCGAAGGAAGATCTTGGGATAGCCTTCATCATGGTATTTTTCCAGGAATAGCTCCGGTCTTGCCATACGGAATCGGTAAATGCTTTGCTTTACATCCCCCACCTGAAAGACATTGGGCTTTCCGAATCGCTCCTGAGATAGAGCCCGAACAATATATTCCTGCACAAGGTTTGAGTCCTGATACTCATCTACCAGGATTTCCCGATAGGACTTAGCCAGCTCATCAGCCAAGGCACTATACTGACCATCCTGATACAATAGCTTCAACGCAAAATGCTCCAAATCCGAAAAGTCCAGCACCGCCCTTTCTTCCTTTTCCTTTTGATAGCGCTCTAAGAAGTGAAGGCAAAGTCGCACAAGCTCCATGATTCGCTTCTGTCCCTTCTCCTCCACTTCCTCTTCCAGCTCTGTTGGAAGCAGCCTGTAGTTCTCCTGCCAGGTCTTCAGCGTCTTCTTTCCTCTTTCCCGAAGGGACTTTACCAATTCTTTTCCCTCGGACTTAGTGCTCTTTAGGCGACCAAAGTTTAGACTCTCCAGTCCTCTAACCAAGTCTTCCAGATTCTCCGCATTTGCAAGG
>CALIEL010000251.1 GCA_938022235.1 Oribacterium parvum | reverse complement strand
CTCATGTAAAACCTCCGCATCGGAAATGGAGGTATTACAAACCGGACACCAGTTGATCATTCTGGAACCGCGGTAAATCAAGCCCTTTTTATACAGACGGACAAAGGTTTCCAGTACCGCATGGGAGCAGCCCTCGTCCATGGTAAAACGAAGACGATCCCAGTCTGCGGAGGAGCCCATCTTATGGAGCTGGTTTACAATACGATCCTCGTATTCTTCCTTCCACTTCCAGGCCTCCTTTAAGAAGCCTTCTCTTCCCAACTCCCACTTATCAATGCCCATATCCTTCAGCTTATTGATAACCTTTACCTCGGTGGCAATGGCTGCATGGTCCGTTCCCGGCTGCCACAAGGCCTCAAAGCCCTGCATTCTCTTAAAACGAATCAGGGTATCCTGTAAAGCATTGTCCAGGGCGTGTCCCATGTGCAGCTGCCCGGTAACATTGGGAGGCGGCATCATAATGGTAAAGGGCTTCTTATTAGGATTTACCTTTGCGGCGAAGGCATTTCCCTTCAGCCACTTTTCATAGATACGGTCCTCTACCTCTTCCGGATTATATTGTTTTGCAAGTTCTTTCATTTTCCCCTCCTGTAACTAGGCTCTACCACGTATTTCTTCTTTCCAGGCTTCCAGCTTCTTCTCCGCTTCTTGGAAAAATGCCTCTTCTCCCTCTTGATAGGCACTCTTTAGCTCCAAAATTCCTTCCGCCTGATCCGCTTCTTCCAAAGCCTCTTCCCACTCTGCCTGCCATTCCTTGACCAGGTCTTCCTCTACTCCCTGCCAAAGCTCCTTGTACCTATCCTTCGGAAAGGTAATCTGAGACAGGAAATACAGTCTTCGTAAAGCGGCCTTATCCTGATTTTTTTTATATAATTTGGCAAAGGCATCTCCAGCCCTTTGAAACTGCTTTAAATACAGGTAAGACTCTGCAATCTTACGAAGCCTTCTGCCATTTTCCTCCAAATGATATGCGTCCTGATAGGCATCCAAGGCCTTTCTATATTTCTTTAAGGAAAAGAAGCTGTCTCCCATCCTTTCCTTCCGTTCCGGCTCGGACAAAGCCTGAATCCTTCTAAGCTCTAAGGAAAAGTCCTCCAGCTCTCTCTCCGTAAAATAGGAGCACTCCCGAAGCAGACGGAAAAGTAAACGCTCCTCCCGCTCTCCCATGTCCTTTAATTGCTTTAGCTTTTCGGAAAGCATGGGGCGATTTAAGCCGGTACTGACCCATTCCAATAGACGATGATCCACAAAGTGCTCCGGAATCAGGAGGGGATACTTTCCCACCGCATAGCAAAGCTCCTCCAAGGAATGGATGGAAATATCCAACCTTTCATAATAATAGGGAAATGTAGCTTCTTTTTGACATAAAATCACTGCCATGCTTTACTCCTTTCCCAAACTGATTCGCTCTTCAATCACCATACCGGAGGCAGGGTGCAAGTCTCCCAAGCCCTTGTCCTCCACCCGAATCAAAATGGTGGAAGCATCTACAAAACGACTCTTTAAAGAGAGCTTCGTACAACGCTCCTCTCTCTTCGGAAAGCCTTCCAGCAGCATCCGAAGCTGCCTTCCCTTGCTTCCCACGAAGGGCTGCACCGTAAAATCAATATAATCCTGTCGATCCGGTAGGAGCAAAAGCTCCTCTTCCTTTTCCAGCCAGGCATCTCCCGCCTTTGCCAGATAATAGGGAAATTCCCTTTCCTTCTGACTTACCCGGAGGGAAACATCATAAGCCACCCTGGTTTCACAAAGAAGAAGATACTCCTCATCTTCTCCTCTTCCCAAAAGCTTTGCATATTCCAA
>CALIEL010000250.1 GCA_938022235.1 Oribacterium parvum | reverse complement strand
TATGCCCTGCCTAAGCTCTATGAGAAGCTTTCCATCGGAACGTCTCCCCACAATCTCCGGGGGATATTCGCCTATAGGAATTTCTGGATTCAAAATGAAGCAAGAGAGTTCTATGTGAAAGCGGATAGTGAGTGGTTCAGCTTTGATTTGGAGAAGGGACGTCCCGGAAAGATTACGGAGGAATTGATTGCGCCCTTTAAGGAACGGGAGGATGTGTTACATTTGCCTCCCCTGCAAAGAAAAATTGCTTTTCCGGAAAGCTATCAGGAGGGAGCGCTCATTCCCGTTGTGCAGGATTTTCTGGATACCAACCACCACATGAACAACGCCAAGTACATTGCTTTGGCGGAGGAAGTTATTTTCCAATGTACAGGAAAGCCGGCTATTTTTTTCACCGAAGGAGAAGAGAAAGCCGATTCTAAGAGAGAATTTTATTCCATTCGGGCGGAATATGTGAAGGCCTATACTTTAGGGGACAGTATTTTCCCAAGGGTAGCAATAGAAGAGGATAGAACGGTTGTAGCCTTTTATAATCAGAATAAGGAGTTATGTTGCCATGTTGAAATTAGGAAAAATCCAGACGCTTAAGATTCTTAGGGAAAAGGATTTTGGTGTTTTTGTGGGAGAGGAAGGAGGAGACAGCGTGCTTCTTCCCATCCGCCAGGTTCCCAAAGGGAAGACCATAGGGGATGAGATCTCCGTATTTTTGTATAAGGATTCCAAGGACAGGTTAATTGCCACCACCAAAAAACCTTATCTTGAAGTAGGAGAAATCGGAAGACTGCGGGTCAGCGATGTAAATAGCATCGGCGCCTTTGTGGATATTGGCTTGGAGAAGGATATTTTGGTGCCCCACAGAGAGATGCGTTATGCCTTGAAAAAGGATATGGAGGTGGAAATTTACCTCTATGTGGACAAGACCGAGCGTTTGGCCGGTACTATGTATACCAAGAAAAAAGAGGAGGCCAAACATTTGTCTCAGGAGGAAATGAATGCTTCTCGTTATGAGAAGCTGGGAGAGCAGATTGAACGGCTGATTGAGGAGAAGTTTGAGGGACATATCCCTTATACGGATAAGACCGTGGATCCGGAGCAGGTGAAAAAGGACTTCGGCGTGTCAAAAGCCGCCTTTAAAAAGGCTATTGGCAAGCTTTTAAAGGAAAAAAAGATTAAAATCACCAGAACGGCAATTTTTAAAATTTATCAGGATTAGCAACAAAGAGAGGGGATTCTGCTAAAAATCCCCTCTCTTTTTGGGCAGATTGACATTTATTTAATAAAGGAACTCTATCTTGTACAAAATTGAGAGCATTTTTTCGGAAACTTAGTCTATAGCCAGAAAGAGGGAAAGTAGATAGAATATTCTTAGCATAAGTATGCGAAAATCCTGGAATTCATATACCGGTTTTCTGCTGAAAAAGAAAGCATAAATCATATTTATAGAAGGAGAAACAGCATGGCAAGTGTGCAACTCAAAAATGTGGTAAAGAAATACCCCAACGGATTTGTGGCAGTAAAAGATTTTAATTTAGAGATTGAAGATAAGGAATTTATCATTTTCGTAGGACCTTCAGGATGCGGTAAGTCCACTACCCTTCGTATGGTGGCAGGACTGGAAGACATCAGCTCCGGAGACCTTTTCATCGACGGAAAGAGAATGAATGATGTAGAACCGAAGGATAGAGACATTGCCATGGTTTTCCAGAATTATGCATTATATCCTCATATGACTGTATACGATAACATGGCCTTCGGACTGAAGCTTAGAAAAGTACCAAAGGATGAAATCGATAAGAAGGTGCATGAAGCTGCAAGAATTTTGGATCTTGAGCACTTGCTGGACAGAAAGCCTAAGGCTCTTTCCGGAGGACAGAGACAGCGTGTGGCTATGGGACGTGCCATCGTTCGTCGCCCGAAGGTGTTCCTGATGGATGAACCTCTTTCCAACCTGGATGCAAAGTTAAGGGCACAGATGCGTGTAGAGATTGCAAAGCTCCACAAGTCCTTAGAGACTACCATCATCTATGTAACCCATGACCAGACCGAGGCTATGACACTGGGAACCAGAATCGTAGTTTTGAAGGACGGTTATATTCAGCAGGTAGATACTCCGGAGAACCTTTACGATACCCCCTGCAACAAGTTCGTAGCAGGATTTATCGGATCTCCCCAGATGAACATGATTGATGCGGAGTGCACAGAAGAGGGCGGCGCTGTAAAGTTAAGCTTTGCAGGAAACACCATCACCTTAAATGAAAAGAAAGCAGCTGCTTTAAAGGATAAGGGCTATATCGGAAAGACTGTCACATTAGGAATTCGTCCTGAAGACTTACATGATGAGGAAGAGTATCTTTCTCAGCATGGACAGTCCGTGATTTCCGCAGAAATTCGTGTATACGAGATGCTCGGAGCGGAGACCTTACTTTACTTCGATATCGGAGATGCTTCCTGGACCGCAAGAGTGAATCCCAAGACCAAGGCAAGAACAGGAGATACCGTTCGCTTTGCTTTGGATGAGAACAAGATTCATATTTTCGATAAGGAAACAGAGCAGACTATTACCAACTAAGAGAATTTGGCTTTGTAGAAAAGCAATAAAAGTTTTCTGAAAAACTGGTAAAAAAGACAGGAAAAGAACTTTTCTTTCCCTGTCTTTTTTTAAAATGCTTGAAAATTGGAAATAAACTGATTATAGTAATGGGGAAAAACGATAAGGTTGGGAGAAGAGATAAGGTTGAGACGTGATTGGAAAGGCTGCATTCTTCCCCCCGGTGTAGTTCATGAAAGAATGGAGTAGAGATGATTTCAAATCAAGTTTTGCAAAGTACAATTGATTCCTTAAAGGGAATCGCCAGGCTGGATATTGCCATTGCAGACATTGACGGAAAAGTATTAGCCACAACTTTTCAAGAGGATAGGGATGTATCCGAGATGGTCGTCTCTTTTGCGGCCTCTCAGGCGGATTCTCAGGCAGCAGGAGGCTTCCAGTTTTTTAAGATTTTCGATGAGCACCAGCTGGAATATGTTCTGATTGCCCATGGAGATACGGATGATGTATATATGGTAGGAAAGCTTGCCGTATTACAGATTCAGACTCTTTTAGTGGCATACCGTGAGAAGTTCGATAAGGACAATTTTATTAAGAACCTTCTTTTAGACAACTTGCTTCTGGTGGATATTTATAACCGGGCGAAGAAGCTTCATATCGAAGTGGGCGTTCGTCGTGTAGTGTATATGGTAGAGGCCAAGGACAACCTGGACGGTTCCGCACAGGAGGCTTTAAAGAGCTTCTTCTCTTCCGAGCCCAAGGATTTTGTGACTGCGGTAGATGAGAAGAACATTATCGTGGTGAAGGAACTTGCTCCGGAGGATGATTATAAGCAGGTGCAGAAGGTTGCGGAGAGCATGATGGATATGCTGTCTTCCGAGCTTATGCTTTCAGCAAAGATTTCCTACGGTACCATTGTGAATGAGATTAAGGAAGTTTCCCGTTCCTATAAGGAAGCTAAGATGGCTCTGGAGGTAGGAAAGATTTTCTTTGTGGACAAGGAGATTATTGCTTACAATGCCCTTGGTATCGGTCGTTTGATTTATCAGTTGCCGATTCCTCTTTGTAAGATGTTTATTAAGGAAATCTTTACGGACATTTCCCCGGATGATTTCGATGAGGAAACTCTGTCCACCATTAACAAGTTCTTCGAGAACAATCTGAATGTGTCCGAGACTTCCAGACAGTTGTATATCCATAGAAATACCTTAGTGTATCGGTTGGACAAGCTGGATCGTTCCACAGGACTGGATTTAAGAGTCTTTGATGACGCCATTACCTTCAAGATTGCCCTCATGGTTGTAAAATATATGAAGTATATGGAAACCCTTGATTTTTAAAGCAGATTTTCCCAAGAACGCCAAGAGCTGAATAGCTTTTGGCGTTTATTCTTAACGAGTATCGCACGCGTAGTGTGCGATATCTCGTTTCTGAAATGGAGTGGAAGGGCAGTTAGGAGAAATAAATGGACGCAAATGAGGAGGAGCATTTGAGGGAAGAGGAATCAAGGCAGGAACCTGAGAAAGCAGCATTGGAGTTGGGACCGGAAGAAGTGCGGACAGAGACATCGGGGCCGGAGACGGAGGAAGTGCGGACAGAGACATCGGGGCCGGAGACGGAGGAAGCGCGGACAGAGACATCGGGG
>CALIEL010000249.1 GCA_938022235.1 Oribacterium parvum | reverse complement strand
TTCATTTATAGACAGCCCGTTGGAATCTAAGTTCTGTCCCGACACCGTCTGCATGGGGTGGGGGATGACGAAGGTATCCAAGAGGGCATAGGAGGTAAATGAAGCCAATGCCACACCGCATATAATTCCTGCTTTTTTTCCGTTAAACTTTCTCATATTTCTATCCTTTCCTAGTTCTATCCTTTCCTTATACTTGCGCCTGTATCATCCGGCTGTTTTTCTCTTGCAAGTTTTCTTCAAAAACCGCTAACTCTTCATCCTTTTTGCCGGAAAATGTCTGAGATGTTTCTATCTTTGTTGCGCCACAGGACTTCTTAGGCGCTTCCTGCTTGGCTGCTACTTTCTTACTGCTATTCTTTTCAAAAATCCATTTCTTTTGCACGAAGTAGGACAGGCAGAACAACAAGCCTTCCGTTAAAATCTTCGCCAGGTAGGGATTCATTCCCAAGCTTCCTACAATTCCCGATAAGATAAAGCTGTTAATTAAGAAGATAAATGCCGCCAATCCCAGATAAGAGAAGTACTCTTCCTTCTTAAAGCTCTTTAGTGCGGATAGATTCCACTTAGCTCCCTTCTGTACTTTAGCGTTTTCCATCCTCTTCTTGCTTTCTGCAATATCTTCCTTCTCTCTATCAGCGGAGAACACCATGGTCTTGTTTAAGAAGAAATTTAGGTGTAGGGAAATGACTCTTGCCAGGAAATTCGATACAAACAGTCCTCCTGTAATCAGGAAGAAGAAACTGTAGAGCAGAAAATCCGCAAGAAAGGATAATAAGGAGCTGGCAGAGAACTTCAAAATCTGCTTGTAAATCCGATAAGAATCCTTCACCGTATCAAAATGGCTTTCCGCATTGTCATTGATATATACCGTTTCAATAGGCACCTCTTCCATAGACACTCCTTCCTTTGCCAAAAACAAAAGCACATTCATTTCGTATTCGTAACGCTCTCCCGGAATCGTCAGCATTTCCGGAATCATCTTGCCGGAAAACGCTCGCATCCCTGTCTGGGTATCCTTCACTTCCACGCCGGTGCAGAGATTGAACACCTCCTTGGTAATGCCGTTTCCGATTCTGGAACGAAGAGGGGAATCCTTGGACTGGGTTCTGCTGCCAAGAATCAGAGTATCTTTTTTCTCCTCTGCTACAGAAAGTAAGTTGAGGGCGTCTTTCAGCAAATGTTGTCCATCCGCATCTAAGGTGATAATGGTGAAATCCCCTTGCAGTCCCGCATTTTCCTTCTGTAAATATTCCAGTCCCGCCTTTAAAGCGGCACCCTTTCCTCTATTTTCCGGGAAGGACAGCACTCTGGCCTCCGTTTCCCTTTCTATCTTATGGAAGAGAGACAAATACTCCTCTCCCGAACTGTCATTTACAATCAGGCAATCCATTCCATGTTCTTCAATTCCTTTTACAAATTCCAATAACTGTATATTGGGTTTATAAGCCGGTATTAAGGCAATCCTCTTTTTCATGCTTATCCCTCCTTGTTTGCTTTAGTTTCCTGAAAGGAAGGTTGGAAGTACTTGCTTCAATTCCTTTCATGGCTGGAGTATAGGAGAAAAAACTGAAATGAAGCTGAAAAAGAAGAAAAAAGCAAAAGAGGACTGCTTCCTTCATTTTAGGAAAAACAAAGGGCATCCTCTTTCTTTATGATTTTTCTATGATTAAACCATGATTTGCCTCTTATTTATTACCGGCTTACAAGCTACTGCTTAATCTTTTCTCCTTTCATCTTGCGATAATTTTCCAACTGCTCCAGAAGATTATACACTCGTCTGATACTGCTTCTTCTCTCCTTCTTTTTCATCATCCGAGCATGTTTACGATACTTTTTGCCTCTCTTTGGGTAGTGTTTTTCCTCAGGACGAGGCTTCTCCTCATATCCATGATGAAAAATCTACTGATCATGCATAACAATGTATTTTAAGTAGCCATAAATGCTCCCCTTTGTCACAGGTTGTCTATGATAGCCCGGTACTTCTTCCTTTTCCTCCATAAATCGACGAAATACATTCTTATGATACAGAAAAATGCGGCCCTTCTTTCCATTCCACACAATCTTCCAATGACTTGCATCTGTACATGAATTTCTTTACTGTCATGTTGCAGAAGCATCTTATTCTCTTCGCAGAATTGCTTTATCTTTGTCTTCTCCTCGATAATACCGGCTTATAGCAGAACAATACTTACAGCTGTGATATCCCGCTTTTTCTCCTTCTTCCACGGTGTAAAACAGCTGATGGTCTTCCGGTCGAATTCGTTTTCCATAGAAGCACTGCTGATTATGCAGTATCTTTGAACTGCCTTTTTTGCTTGCAACAAACATTTCTTTTCCCCCTCTCTTGGAAAGCTTCTATATTTCTTTCAATATAATTGCTTTATTGTCCAATTGAACGGACTCAAAAAAGAGTTAGATTTTCCATATAAAAAAGAACCTGACAATATATCAGATTCTTTACCTAAATTCTTCAAGAATAGCACTTGAAAATACAATTTGTAGCCTTATTGGAAATGGCTTTGGGCCGAATTTAAAACGTCCCTAATTTCCAGTCCCCTCACTGATATCCGGCTCATAGAGTCTGCGAACCTCTTTTTGCCTGACTAAAATCAGAACAAAACCGGATAGCAGGGTAATTACTCCACCAATCGTAATGCACCATCGATAATCCAGAATCTCTCCGAGAAAGCCCATCATTAAAGAAAACACACTGCAACCGGCTGTAACCAGAACCCCCTGGAAAGCATTGACACGAGACCTAAGTCTCTCCGGAATATACCTTTGGACGGCTGCGTTTCTTATGATGGCGCTGTTACTCCCGAGAAAGCCGCAAATTCCTCTGTTTAAAAGC
>CALIEL010000248.1 GCA_938022235.1 Oribacterium parvum | reverse complement strand
CTTCGCCTTCGTAACAGTACTAACTTCAAGCTTCGCTTGCTCGCTTTCAGTAAGTACTGACGGGCTCAGATTGCCCCTATTATAGACCCACACTACATCAGAGTGATTTCCTATAACGAGTGCAGTTCTTCACTTTTACAGCCCCTTTTACAACAGTAAGACACTGAATAATACCAGCATCCCCATGGGGAGGAGCTGCCCTTCCATTCCCATTTGATAAATGCCTATTGGGGAGAGGTAGGGGATAAAGCTTGGGATATTGCTTATGGAGGAAAAGTCTATAAAGCTTCCGCCCAGGAAGCTGAATAACAGGCCGAGGCTTAAGGACAGGCCTCCTTCCATTTCCGCTCCAAAAACTGAGTAGGACAGTCTTCTGGCAAAGCTGTATAGGAAGAAGGAAAATCCCAGGGTACAAAGTAACGGAAGGAGCAAATCCTTGTAGAGTTCTGCAAGGCGAAGGCCTCCTTCTTTTTCTATTCCCAAAATAGTTCTGCCCTCCAGCACAAGGAAAAATCCCAGGCTCAAAAGGCCGAAAAGAAGAATTCCGCTAAGATGATACCGTAGTCTTCCGGCGGGATAGGTTCTACTTCTTTGGAAGACCTTTTTCTCTTCTTCTCTTCCCAATGCCGTTCCCAAGGAAAATAGGAAGAAGTACAAAACAAAGCCTAATACGGCCTCCCGCTTGGGCTGGAACAGGCTTCTGCCCCTTTCTCCCTTCAGCTCTTGAATCTGATACAGGGGTTCTGTTCTCTTACTCTTGGCAATGGACTCTTCTATAGCTTCTTTTTCCGTTTCGTTAAGGCTTCTTCCTAAAAGACTTTCCCCATAGGCAAGAGCGCCCTTCTCCATACGAAGGGTACTGCTGAGCGCGGCTACAATTTCCCGAATTCCCATTTCTGCCAGAGAATCCGCACTGCTTTCGTAATGTAGGCTTCCTCTTCCCTCCGTATCTCCGGTAAATCCCTCTTTAATCCAAAGTACTCCCTCTACACTGCCCTCCAAAAGAGCCTTTTCCGCTTCCCGATTTTCCACGACTTCCACTTGAAGCCCCTTTTCCTGCTGCAACTCCTGAATTAATTCTTCACTCCAGGCTCCCTGATCTTCCCGTACCAGCATAAGAGAAAGCTTCTCTTTCCCTCCGACCCGGGAATAGGCAAAAAGAGAAAGAAGGAAAAGCACAAGCAAAAGGAATCCCCTGCCGCCACCTAATAGAAGGAAAAATCGAAGGGAAAGTAAAGAACAGGGAAAAGGAAGGGGAGACTTTTCGTATGATTTATCTTGTCCGCCGGGTCTATATTGTCCATGTTGTCCGTGTTGTCCGTCCGGTCTATATTGTCCGAATTGTCCGTGTTGTCCATCCGGTCTATCTTGTCCGAATTGTCCATCTTGTCTCTTGGATTCTCTCTGGAGCTTTCGGGAAAATGCTTTTTGCTTAAAAAATGTTTTAAGCTTAAAATAAATTCCTGAAAGTATTCCTAAGGCAAGGGCCAAGGCGTCCCATAAAAGCAGGGGAAGGGCAGTAGACAGTAAAGTAGAGAAGGAAAGCCCTCTCCGGACACCCTCTAAAACCATTCGATTGACGGTAATGGGAGAAAGGCGCTTCACAAACTCCGGTGCATTGCTCTCTCCGAATAGCTTTCCGGTATAGAGAATTCCCAAAAAGAGTAGGGAAAAGGATAGTAATTTTGCTGTGCTTTCCTCTCCCATAATTCGAAACAATTGATAAAAGAAAAAGAAGAAACTCAAGAGCTCAACACAAAGAATGAAAGCAATCGGTACCAGTTGTTCTAGGGAAAGGTCTAAAGACTTTTGCAGCGCAAATAAGCAGAGAAGCAAAAGGGGCAGTGCAGAAAGAAATAAAAAGAAGAGCTTAGAAAGGAAAAAGCCTCTTCCTCCCAGCAGGGCAAATCGCTGGGGAATCCCCTTCTTTTCCTCTTCCGGCACCGAAAAAACGGAAGACAGAGCACAAAAGGCCAAAAGGAAGAAAAAAATAAAGGAAAAGATGCGAAGGGAAAGAGCCTTCTCCACTTGGCTACTCTGCCCCTCCTCGTCAAAGACAAGCTGTCGCTTTAAAACTGCCGTCAGCAATCTTTCCGAAGCATGCTCATAGAGGCTTTCCTCCTCTTGCTTGGACAGCGTTTCTCCATACAAAGCATGAAAGACACCCTTACTGATTTCCTGTTCCTTCTCCATAATTTCCATAATGGAGGTGAAAATGCTTTGAAACAGGAGGCTTTCTGTTGGGCGATTGGCATTTAAGCTTAAATCCACCGGTTCTCCCTCAAAGCGATAGGCGGTATAAAAGAAATCCTTGGGAATCCGTAAAATGCCTACTACTCCCTCTTGGAAGGCCTTGTCCCTGCCTTCCTGTCCGATTTCTCCCTCTTCCTTGATAACGGTAGAAAACAGCTCCACCTTCTCCATTTCCCGAATCAGGGTTTTGGACATAATGGTTTGATCTTCATCAATTACCATCACCGGAAAGGCCTGCATTTGACTGCTTTGTCCTTGAAAGAAAAAGGCAAAAAGGGGAAAAAGGAGCAGGGGAAAGAGCAAGATAAACAGTCCTCCTTTTCGGAGAAATAACTTTCCGTCTTTCCAAATGGCCGCAAAAAATCCTTTCATGCTTCTTCTCTCCCTTACTTCTTTTGCTCTTCCCCTATATCTTTTATAATCTTCCGCTATTTCTCTTTAAGCACAAAGTATTTCCTTAATAGCTTAAGAAATCTAGTTTCTCTATGAAAGCTTTCCCTGTTCCAGAGTCAAAATCCTATCCGCCATATCCTCCAGCTCCCCTCTTCCGTGGCTGATGAGCAGTATCCCTGTGCCCTGCTTCTTCATTTTCAAAAGAAGATCTCGAATCCTGTGATAGGATTCCTCATCACATCCTACGGTAGGTTCATCCAGAAGCAAAATGCTTGGACGAAGCATGAGGGCCGAAGCCAGATGTACCCGGCGCTTCATTCCGCCGGACAGGGCGGACAACTTTTCCCGGCTTTTTTGAGAAAGCCCCAACTCCTCCAGAAGCCAGTTTCCTCTGGTTTTTAAAAGCCTCCCCGGTATTCCCTGAATTTTCCCGTAAAAAATCAAGTTTTCCAAAGCCGTCAGGCTGTCATAGAGGGACAGGTCCTGGGGCAGATAGGAAAGGCCATTTCGAACCTCCTTAGGCATCCGGATTTCTCCCTCCTGATAGGGAAGCAGACCGGCAATGGCTTTTAAAAGGCTGCTTTTTCCGGCACCGTTTTCTCCGCGAATTCCCACGATTTCCCCTTTGAATAGGGAAAGAGAGAGCCCCTGTAATATGGCGCTCTCTCCTCTATGATACCTAAGGCCTAAGTTGTTTATCTCACAAAGGCTCTCCTTCATCATCCTGCAAGTTCTCCCTGTAAAGTAGTTGCTACCTTCGCTAAGCCATTTCCAATAGTCTCGCTCAACTTATCGAAATCCTCCTGGCTGTAGTTGGAAATATCCACTTCCTCTTCCTTCGGAAGTGTAGCTGTACCGGTCTTTGTAGTGTTCAGATTAATCTTCGCACTGCTAAAGGGCATATAGTAGTTCTGTAAGCCCTCTACTACAATCTCATGATCGCTGCTGCCCTTCTCTCCGTCAGAAACTGTAAGGGTAAGCTTTGCTCCCATTCCTGTAGGATCCTCTACAATATAGGTTCCGTAAGGCATTAAAGCGGAATGCTTGGTGGTATCAATCTTATATTCCAAAGCCTTAACATCCAGAACACCGTTACCGCCGGAAATGCTTCCCTCCAGCATCTTATCCTTTACGCTATAGCTGTTCTTTAAGTACATATTCTCGGAGCTGGAGCTTACAACATTAATCTGCTCGGTAACCTCTTTGCCCTTCTTGGCAATCTCCAGAGAGAAGGAATCGTCCTTTGTAGAAAGCAGAACCTGTCTTAAATCTCCGTCAACAACCGCAATCTGCCACTGGAATTCATTGTCCGCCATCTCCTTAGCGGTATCCGCAGCATTATCACGAATCTCCTTTGCCAGCTCACTAAGCTGATCCTTCGGCGTTTTTGCATCTCCCATGCCTAAAGCGCTGTCCCAGGTGCTGGTCGCATAAACATCCTCTAAAAGAGACTCTAAATCACTGTCCTTTTCTACCGTATCTGCCAGCTTCTCATAGAAATTCTTTAAATCTTCCTCTGTGGGCTTAAATACGTAAACCTCTCCGGTATACTTCTCCTTCAGATTCTCTAAGGTGAATTCCTTCTTTTCTACCGTTAAGTTATCCTTATTCATGCTGCCAACAAGGAGATCTCCGTACTTCTTGGAAATCTCTGCCAGACGCTTTCTGTTCTCTGCAGACTTCTTTAAATCCGGAGCCACAATATCCTGCTCGGTGAGATTCTTCATAATGGTCTTTAAATCTCCCCGATAGTAGTGCTCATCCGCTACAGGAATCGCAAAGCCGATCTTTCCGTCACGATAATCCGCAAAGCCTTCCAGTAAATCTGTACCCATAATCTTGGCACTTAAATTCACGATAAAGGAATTCTTCTCCGCATCCATGTCATACTTTAACTGAATCTGAGAATCCTTCAGATACTTATTCATTTCGTCACTGCCTTCGATTTCTCCGGTAAGGGTCATATCGGAAGACTGCTTTAAATCCTCGTTAATAAAGCCTAAGGCCACCATGGCATCCATCTTATCCTGGAGATACTTCTCCTGATAATGAAGGAACTTCTGCTCTGTGCTTAAAGCCACGCCACCGGAAAGTAACTTCTTTCCAAAGGCAAAAAAGCCTGCGCAAAGAAGAATAATTACGGCAACGACAGGGATTAAAAGCTTCATGCCCTTCTTTCCCGCAGGAGCCTCCTCTAAAGTCTGTGCATAGGAATAGCTTGCCTGGGGCTCTACAGGAGCAGCTTCTGTAGCTGTTGCAGCACTTACTGCATGATCAGCATTCGCTCCAAGCTCACTGCTTTCTGCTGCAGCGCTTGTTTCAGCACCGGTAGCACCTGCCTCAGCGCTTACAGTTTCTGCGCCTTCCAGCTTTTCTCCGCAGTGCTCACAAAACTTCTCCTCGTCTTGGACTTCCTGTCCACAATTCGGACAATTTTTCATTCTGTTTCCTCCCTTTGTCTTCAATTGTCGATTGAACAGACTTATTTTAACATATTTACAGAAATAAATCTTTTAAAATATATTAATTTTTTAAGGGAGTAGTCTGAAAGTTTGCATCCTAAAATCATAGTAAGGGCGCAATCAGTCTCAAAGCCCCCTGTTTCATTCTGGTGAAAAGGCTTCGATTATGTCCCTTATCCGGGCTGACTTCCGTAGAAGTACGGAAAAGCTCATGAAAATCGTCCGCAATATCGAAGATACAGGGACTTTCATACAGCAGAACTCCATTTTCAAAATGATGGTAGAAGGAACGATAATCCAGATTAAAGGTTCCCACCGCCGCCATAACATGGTCTACCAACACCTGCTTGGAATGCATAAAGCCCGGTGTATATTCATAAATTCTGACTCCTGCCCGAAGAAGTCGGGGATAGTAAGAACGGCTAACAGCATAAACAAAGGTCTTGTCCGGAATTCCCGGAAGGACAATCCGCACATCCACCCCTCGCTTTGCCGCAAGACATAAAGCTCTGCTCATCTCATCGGTAATAATCAGATAAGGCGTGGTAATGTAAATGCTTTCCGTGGCGGACTGAATCATATTCAGATAGACGTCCTCTCCCAAGGGAAATCCGTCTGTTGGCGCATAGGCATAGGGCGCGCAATAGCCCTGTCCTGTATAACGATCCCAATGTCTCGGCAAATAATTGTAAAGTCCCCTCACCGGACTATCGTCCATGGCATGCCACATCTCCAGGAAAAGCAGGGTTAAAGTACCTACCGCCTCTCCCCGCAGTCGAATGCCCGTATCCTTCCAATAGCCGTAGGGAGAATGAATATTAAAATATTCATCCGCCAGATTATAGCCTCCGGTAAAACCTATCTGGCCGTCCACAACGGTAATCTTTCTATGGTCTCGGTTATTCATGAAAAGATTCACCATGGGGACAATGGGGTTAAAGATACGACACTGAATGCCCCACTCTTCCAGTTCCTGCACAAACTTCGGATCAATGAAGCCGATGGAGCCTACATCATCATAGAAGAGGCGAACCTCCACTCCTTCCTCCGCTTTCTTGCGAAGAATCTCCTTGATTTCTCCAAAGGACTGCCGGTCCTCTATGGCATGGTATTCCATGAAAATAAACTTCTTTGCCTGGGAAAGGGCTTCCAACTGAGCCTCCAAGCCCAAAGAAGCTTCCTTGTAAAATACAACTTCCGTGTTTCGATACACCGGGAACTTACCGCCCCGCTCCAGATAAGCAAACTGATTTCCCACGGATTTATTTTCTTTTTTCAGCTGATCCGAAATCAAATGAGACTGATCCAGATAAGGGAAGAGCATGGCATCCGCCGCTTCGATTCTCTTCCGCATGGTTTTTGTAAAGCCTGAGCCGTATACCAAAAAATACAAGAGCATTCCCAAAATCGGAAAAGCCATAATCATAAAAATCCAGGTCATCTTAATAGAGGCATTGGTTCGCTTGGCAAATACCCCCAAAACCATGACAATAGAAACAACTCTGGCAAAAATGGACGCCCAAAGGTAACTTTCCGTCAAATAGTACAGAAAGAACCAAAACCATATAATTTGTAAAATCACTGCCAGTATTACGAAAAGCAGGCGACCGACACTATTTTTTCTGTCCTCTTTGTGAAGGACCTTTCCCCGTTTGGGCATTTTTATTCTCCTTATTTCCAGAAAATCGATACTATTTCAAAACAACCCTGAATTTTTCGCCGTTCCTTCGTTTCTTCTCCTGAACTTTAAATTCTAATAAAAAAAAAGAGGAAAGTCCAGCTTTCTCTCTTTTCTTCTTCGAACTGCACAATTTTTTCGTTTTTCGTGCCCTTTTTCTCCCGATTTTCTCCGATTACAGAGCTGTAGCCATCCGAATAGCCTCTTCCTCTTCCGCCGTAAAGCAGGTGTTTTCCAGCGCTTTCACATTTTCCCAAAGCTGTTCCTTCTTGCTGACTCCCACCAAAACGGAGGTGGTGGACTTGTCCCGCAACACCCAGGATAATGCCATTTCCGAAAGACTCTGTCCTCTTTCCCCGGCAATCTTTAAAAGCTTTGCAAGCATCTGCCGTTTTTCCTCGGTAAAGTCTTCTCTATGCAAATATCTTCCATCCTTCATCATACGGGAATCCTCGGGAATGCCCTCCACATAGCGATTGGAAAGGAGCCCCTGGGCCAGAGGACTATAGCAAATGAGCCCCATGCCTTCTTCTTTAGCGGCAGCCTTTAAGCCATTTTCCTCCACCTTTCTATCCAAGATGGAATAACGGTTTTGGTTAATTACCAAGGGAAGCCGTATTTCCTTCGCAATCTCCACAGCCTTCTTCATGGTTTCCCCGTCATAGTTGGAAATTCCCGCATAAATCGCTTTACCGGACTGCACAATCTGCAGCAACGCCAGCATGGTTTCCATCAATGGGGTATCCGGATCCATACGATGATGATAGAAAATATCTACATAATCCAGCTGCATACGCTTTAAGGAAGCATCACAGCTGGTAAGCAAATACTTTCGGGAGCCACCATTTCCATAGGGTCCTTCCCACATATCATAGCCCGCCTTGGTACTGATTAAGAGCTCCTCCCGATAAGGGCGAAAATCTCTTTGATACAGAATCCCGAAATTTCGCTCCGCCTCTCCATAGGGAGGACCGTAATTGTTGGCTAAATCAAAATGGGTGATGCCTAAGTCGAAGGCCTCCCTAAGAATATCCTGCATCTGCTCCTGAGAATTCCGTTCCCCGAAGTTATGCCAAAGTCCCAGAGAAATAGCCGGAAGATACAGGCCGGATTCCCCCGCCTTTCGATATTCCATACCATCATAACGATTTTTATTGGCCACATAAGTTTTTCTAATATCCATCTCATACCTCCTGAGGCAAGTTATTTTCCGGATTTCTCAAAAAAGGAAATGTATTGGGGAAGACCGTCTACAAAATCACAGCTGTATTCTCCTACTATCAAGGGGCGAAGATAGGCTAAGGCCTCCTCTTCCAGACTGTGTCCGCCCTTTCCAATCCAAGAAAGGGGAATCTTCTTCTCTCGATTGGCCACCTCGGAAAGAGGAACTGCGGAATACTCTACAGCATACCCCTTTCCCGCTTTGCCGGATTTCCCGGCATTGGAATTCTCCAAATCCTTCTGTCCGGAAGACTTTTCAAAAGAGTTCTCTCCGGATGGCTCTACAAAAGAGTTCTCTCCGGATGGCTTTCTCCGAAGAGAAGACATTTTCCCGTTTTCTCCCAAAACAGCCAACTCCACAGCCTGAGCTCCCAGTAAGAAGGACTCTTCCACATCGGTTTTAGAAAGCAAATGTCCGGCACAGCGCTGTAATAGATTAAACTCAATGCTTCTGGTTTTCACCGACATTTTTTCTAAAATCATCTGCTCCAACACCCCTCCGGCTCCACCGGCAATGCTGTGTCCGAAGGCATCCTTTCCCCCTTCTTCCCGACCGTAGGTATAGAGGAATTTTCCGTTACTGTACTTAATGCCCTCCGAAACCGCCACCATGACCTGGTCAGACTTTTCCAGAGCCTTCTACACGTCCTTTTGAAATTGCTCCTTGGAAAAGCTCTGTTCCTCCAGGTAAATAAGGTAAGGAATACTTCCTTTTTCTGCGGAAAGAGCCGCAGCGGCGGTAAGCCAGCCTGCATTTCTTCCCATCATTTCCACAATCATCACATATTTGGTGTCATAAACCAGACACTCCCGCTCCAGCTCCAAAAGAGAGGCCGCAATATACTTGGCGGAGGAGCCGAAGCCCGGACAATGGTCGATTCCTTCCAAGTCATTATCTATGGTTTTGGGTACCCCCACCACCACGATGTCCTCCCCCTGTTCCTTGCAGTAAGCGGACAGCTTCCAGGCGGTATCCATGGAATCATTTCCCCCGATATAGAGAAAATACCCTATATTCCATGCCTTAAAAACGGATAAGAGCTCCTGAAACTCCCTTGGGTCTTCCCGTGGATTTTTCAGTTTTAAACGACAGGATCCCAGTGCCGCCGCAGGAGTCTGAGCCAGTCTGGAAAAATACGCCGCCTCCTGCCTTGTGCTTCCCTTTTCCAACAGAAAGTCTACAAAGGGAGAAAGGAGGATGCCCTCTTCCTCTTTTTTCGGAAAATGCTCTTCCATCTGCTTTTCGGCGCAGGCCTTCAGCTCCACAAATTCCTCTGAAAACACGCCGGCAATGCCATGCTGTGCCCCATAGATTTTATCGATCTTTTCCTCCTGCATAGCCTTCCAGATTACCCCGGAAAGACTGGCATTGATTACCGCAGTAGGTCCGCCGGACTGAGCCACCAAAAGATTCTTTTTCATACTACTCCTATTCTACTTTAAGCCTCATCTCACTATACCGCTTTTGGCTATACCACGCTTTACTTCTCTTTGCTTTACTACACTTATCTTTACTACGCTATTCTTTATTCTGCTTCTCTTTACTTCATTGCTCTATGCTAATCTTTACCGGCATTTGCCCTACTTTCCCTTTTCCTCCAAATAATGAGACAGGAAGGACATGGGGAAGGGGGGGGAAGACAAGGGCTTCACCGCAAGCTGCATCAAAAGCAGAGGGTTATCATCCGCCAAAGCACGGTTTAAGGAGAGTTTTCCACAGGACTTACAAAGGTGTAGGATGCTCCAATCCCCATCTCCCTTGGAGATTACGCCGATGGGCTCCATTTGTCCATGACAAGTAGCTTTCCGATCTCCCGGCTCCTCATCCACATGGAGACTGTACAGGCAGTGGGGACAATGATTTCTATGCTGAGAACCTGCTCCCTCAGGATGAATTTCCTTTCCGCAGTGGGCACAACGAAAGCTTTCCAGGCAAGGAGTGAAACGATAATCGATGGAGCTTGACTTTCCATCCTTCCCCAAGCCGATTTCCTTCCGTGCTCCGCCATCCCTCTGCTCTTCCGCATCCTTCCTCTGTTCTTCCCCCGGATTTCTTCGGGAAGCCGCCGGCTTCTTTTTCTTCTTTAATGGCATATCTCCGTTTTGCATGACTCCTACTTTCTTTTTCTCTTCTTTTCTATTTTTCTCTTCTTTTCTATTTTTCTCTTCTTAGCTATTTTTCTCTTCTTAGCTATTTTTCTCTTCTTAGCTATTTTCTTTTCGTTTTTCCCCTTCATAGCTTTTGTATTTCAGGGAATGTCTCTGTGTTGGTTTTTCTTATAGTATTAGCTTTTAGACGCCATAACATTTTCAAAAATACTCCAGGGCTCTCCCTCAGGATTTTTTATCTCATACCGTCTTTCCTCTCCCGTTTTCACATCCAAAAAAGAGAGTTGATAGCAGTGTAAGCCCACTGTCCCTTTCTGCCGGGAACCGTATTTTCCGTCTCCGTAAAGAGGAAAACCCCGACTTGCAAACTGGGCACGGATTTGATGAAAGCGTCCGGTTTCCAGCTCCACATCCAGAAGCATCCACTCCCCATTTTCCTCCAAAATCTTATAGCGGAGAATCGCTTCCTTTACGCCCTTTCGAAGGCTTTTCACCGGAAAACACTTCTGTTTTTTGTTGTCCTTATAGAGATAGTCCTGAAAGCATCCCTCCTCCGGTAAAGCTTTTCCCTCTTCTCCCTTGGGTACCACGATATGATAACGTTTTTTGATTTTTTTCTCTGTCAGCTGCTTGGACAAAGCCGCCGCAGCCTCCTTATTTTTCCCGTACAATAAAAGACCGGAAGCCACCTTATCCAGGCGGTGGATGGGAAGGCAGTCTTTTGGAGCATCCTTTTCGCTATCCAGCCCCGCTTCCTTATAAAACACAAGATAGTCTTTTGTTTCTTCGATAATCAAGCTTCCTCCTCGGGAAATTCCCTTATCCGGTCTGTACCGTCCCCTATTTTAACATAAATTTTCTATCCGAAAAGGGCGGCCAGGGGATTCTTTTCTTTTTCCGGCATTTCTTGTCATTTTCCTAAAAGAATGCTAGGATAAATGCCAGTTTATCGGGCTTTTAAGGAGGAAAAATGTTTCTAGCAAAAAATTGGGTGGATTATGCCGTTTTAGACAGCTCTTCCGGTGAAAAATTAGAGCGTTGGGGAAAGTATATTTTGCGTAGACCGGACCCCCAGGTCATTTGGCAAAATCCGAAGAAAAATCCTCTGTGGAAAAAATGTAACGGCCACTACCACCGTTCCAAGGCCGGGGGAGGAGACTGGGAATTTTTCGACCTGCCCAAGCAGTGGAAGATTTCCTATGGGCTGAACGGAAAGCCGGAGCAGAGCCTTACCTTCCATTTAAAGCCCTTTGCCTTTAAGCACACCGGACTTTTTCCGGAGCAGGCAGCCAACTGGGATTGGTTTTCCGAAAAGATTGCAGAAGAAAAAAAGAGAAGGCTGGAAAAGGGAGATAAAACGCCCATCAAGGTTTTAAACCTTTTTGCCTATACGGGAGGAGCTACCTTGGCCGCAGCAAAGGCCGGTGCGGAGCTGACCCATGTGGATGCCTCCAAAGGCATGGTGCAATGGGCCAAGGAAAATGCCGAGCTTTCCGGTCTTGCTTCCGCCCCCATCCGCTATCTGGTAGATGACTGTGTGAAATTTGTGGAGCGGGAAATTCGAAGAGGCAATCAGTACGACGGCATCATCATGGATCCCCCTTCCTACGGCAGAGGTCCCAAGGGAGAAATCTGGAAAATCGAAGACAGCATCTATCCCTTCTTACAGCTCAGCGAAAAGATTTTGAAAAAGGACGCCCTCTTTTTCCTCTTAAATTCCTACACCACCGGATTACAGCCGGGGGTTATGGCCTATATGCTGAAGGATTTGATTCAAAAAAGCCGTGGAGGCATCGTGGATTCCCAGGAAGTAGGCTTGCCCATTGCAGAAAGCAATCAGGTACTGCCCTGCGGTTGTTCCGCCAGATGGTTTCAAGGGGAAGAACGTTCTTAAACCGTAAGCTTTTTGTCCTTTTCGTTAGGAAAAATTCGTTGTTTTTCCTATGAGAAAAAGATAGTATTATAAAGAGAAGCTGAAATAATATATTTTTACCATCCTTTAAGGATTGTCTATAGAGATTTGGAGGACAAAATGAAGAAGAGAACCCTACCTTTCCTGCTCCTTGCAGGAATCGGCCTTTTTTCCGGCACCGCTTTCGCAGCCGGCTGGAATGTAAACAGCAGAGGACAGCAGGTTTATCAAAATGATAACGGTTCTGTGGTGCAAAACTCCTGGATTAAAATCAATCAGAACGGCCAGACCATTTGGTATTATGCCACAGAAGACGGAAGCCTTAAGCAGGACGGCTGGCTGAAATTACAGGATTCCTTCTACTATTTTGACGGAAACGGCATTATGCAGACCGGTTGGGTAAATGATGATAATTATTACTGCGACCCCAGTACCGGAAAGATGATTACCGGCTGGAAACAGCTTCCCCTTCCCTCCGGCGTTACCGCCGACGAAAATCGAAAGGGAAATAACGGAAACTACTGGTTCTATTTTAATCAAAGTACCGGAGAAAAGCTTCGCTCCAAGGACGGTCATGTTGCGGTAAAGACCTTGGACAATGCCTCCTACGGATTTGATGAAAACGGTATCATGGTTACCGGTTGGGCAGAGGTAAATGATGCCAATCCGGAAATTGCCGGCTATGTATTTTTCGCAGAGAAAAACGATAATAAATTCAAGATGGGACAGCGTTTAAGCGGCACCTGGTACTCCACCGTAGGCCCTGAGGGAAACAGCAGTAAGCTGTCCACAGGAGATGTGGAATGGTTCTATCTTAAAAATAACGGCCATCCCGCAGCCGGAAACGAAGGGGTGTATGAAGTCCAGAGAATCAACGATAAGCGCTATCTTTTCAATGAAAAGGGCAATCCCGTTTACGGCATCCAGAAGGGACGCACTGCTTCCAATGCTCCTGAAGGCTACTACTATTGCGGAGCCAACAAGGCGGACTGTTCCGTAAAAACCGGAAGAATGAATCTGGTGGACGGAGACGGAGACAACATCACCTGTTTCTTTGATCAGAACGGTCGAGGAATCACCGGCATTAAACAGGATTACCTGTACTTTAACGGTCGTCTCCAAAAGGCGGATCAGGGCTCCCGTTATCAGAAGGTCACCCTTCCCGGACAAAACAGAAGCTACGTGGTGAACGAATCCGGCAGAGTCATGAAGAATAAGACCAAATACCGTGACGGAAACGGCAATAAGTGGTCTGTCAATGCCAGCGGTGTGATTACCTTGGATGAGGGACTGGACAGCGTAGAGCTTCAATCCCCGAAGGTTACCGACCTGGATTAAAAGAAAAAGGAACTGTAAAATCAAAACCGACTTCTAAGCAATATAGGTCTGAAGTCGGGGCCGCTCTCGCTAGCTTGCCCTGCGCAGTAAAGGACTGCACTCATTATTAGAAGGCGCTCTGATGCAGTGTGGGTCTATAATCGGGGCACGCTCTCGCTAACCTCGCCTTCGTAACAGTACTAACTTCAAGCTTCGCTTTGCTTGCTTTCAGTAAGTACTGACGGGCTCAGATTGCCCCTATTATAGACCCACACTGCATCATTCGCTTCAATTATTGATTTTTTGCAGTCCTTCACTTCGCCGGACTTTCGCAAGAATCGGGTTCAGACTACCCCTCATTCAGACCTATATTGCCAAAAATCTCTTATATTTTGATTTTACAGTTCCTTTTATAAGTTTAAATTCAGACTCGTAACCTATCGGGCATAAGCTCCTTCGGAAAGCAGCTGTCCCTTCATCCGGTACAGTCCTTTGTGTACTGCCGGAACCAAAAGTACCCCAAGGGTAAGAACCATTTCCACGGAAATGTAGCTGATGTTATAGCTGAAGGAATACCAAATGGGATTCATGCCTTCCGGGGCATAGGAAGCAAAGAACAGCACGCCGGATAAAAAGGCAAAGAAAAAGCGTCCCAGACAAGCCACTATATAGCCGATAAAAAGGCCGTGTTTCTTTTGGGAAAATAAACCGGATAAGCCTAAGGCGGTAAACGCTAAAACATAGTCCGTAATAAACTGGGCAGGACTATAAAAATAGGGCTTCAAAATGAAGCTCAGAGCCCCGTAGGCCAAACCGGACAGGAATCCGTAGGTTCCGCCGAAGAAAAATCCCGGTAAAGTGGCAAAAAGCATGGAGCAGGCGGTAACCGATCCTCCCATCGGCAGGGAAAATAGATTAATCATTCCCAATACCAAAGACATGGCTACACAAACTCCGGACAAAGCAATCTTTTTGGTGTTATTATGCATAAAAAAATCCTCCTATGCTGTCCAAAGGACAATGGAGGGCTCACTATAGCTTCCCTACGCTGGCATTATCCAGGTCAGGTTAAAGGGTTGGTTTTCACCTCTCAGCATACAGCGCCCCTAGCGACATTACCAGTTTAGTCCGATTAGGGCGCTTCGTCAAGATAAAGGATTTTTGCTTCTTCATAAAAATTTCTAAATTTTTCTTATACCTCTTCCTCCATTTAAAATTCTCCATAATGGATTCGCATACTTCTTAAGAAAATAAGCCGTAGCTTGGGATAAAAGCAGACAGTAAATTGGGCTCAAACTATAAAAGCAAAAGAGCAAAGCCTCTCCCGCTTCCGGAAAAAAATGCTTTTGCAGCATAAACCAAAGTCGCAAAAAAAGATAATGCACTGCATACAGATAAAAATTATGGTCCGCATACTTTTTTCCAAAGGCAAAAAAGCCCCTTTGGCAAAGAAGAAGCAAGAAAACTGCCGTACTGATACGGTAGAAAACCGTAGCCAAAAGCAAAAGTCCGATGGTCTTTCCCAAGATTGTATAGCCATAGCAAAGAAGTGCTGAGAGCAGGAGGAGAGACGGGGAAAATGCAGATTTCTTCTTCGTATTTTCATAAGAGAAACTCTTCCCCTCCTCGAAAATACCAAAACCAAGCAATGCCAAATAAGCACCAAAGCTATAATAAAAAGCCGCATCCTCATTGAGATAGGGTATATCCAGACGAAAATACACCAAGCCAAGAAAGAAGAGGGGAAAAACGCCGAAAAGCAGGTTCCCCAGCTTCGAAGAAAAACATTTTCGAAACAGAGAAAGACCTAAGGCAAAGAATGGACAGGCGTAGGTCAGAAGAATCAGCTGAAAAAAATACCAAAACACCGGCTGATAGCGATAAAGAAATATCCCCTCAAAAATCCCGTGAATACTAAAGTCTGCCTTTTGAAATAAAAGATAAAGGATAGTCATTCCGGTATTCCAGAAAAGATAGGGAAGGACATAGGAAAAAAAGCGTTTTCCAAGCTTCTCTCTCCATTGGGAAAGGCTCTGCAAATTCCGGAAAAACAGGTAGCCACTGACAAAGAAAAATCCGGGAACCGCTACCTGCCCTAAGAATTCCGAAAAGAAAAACTCCCATTTTTCCAAAAAAGAGCTCTCAAAAAAGGGTAGCCTTGCTACTCTCTGCAACTCTTCCACGGAAAAATGGGTGCTATGAACAAAAACCACCAAAAGGGATAATAAAAAACTATATTGGGGAAATATAGAAAGAAGGCTTGTTTCCAAGCCTCTCTTTTCTTTACATATCATCTTCCAACTCTAAGCTAAGCTGTTCTGTCTGGGAAGCTCTGGCTTCCTTGTACTCAGCAACTCTCTTTGTAATTCTACCCACCGGATCCAAAATAGAGGAAATGGAAATATCATGGTTCATATTGTCAATAAGAAGGGCAATGTACTTCGCCATGCTTACATTGATATACCATTCTCTCTTTAACAGCTCTTCCGGCTGATAAATCAGGTCTGTGGTCAAAACCCCTGCCAAAATTCCGGCTGCATAGGCTTCATCGAACTTGTTAAGGCCGTTGGTAAATAAACCGAAGGTACAGCAAGCATAAACGCGCTTTGCCTTTCTGTCCTTTAATGCCTTGGCTGTATCGATTAAAGACTCTCCGGAGGAAATCATATCGTCAATGATGATAACGTCCTTTCCTTCCACATCCGTTCCCAAGAACTCATGAGCCACGATAGGATTCCGTCCGTTTACCACCTGGGTGTAGTCTCTTCTCTTATAGAACATACCCATGTCTAAGCCTAAGACATTGGCATAATAAATGGCACGATTCATTCCGCCCTCATCCGGGGAGATAATCATCATGTGATCCTTATCAATGTCCAAATCATTTACGTTCATCAGAAGAGCCTTAACGAACTGGTAGGTACAGGAAACATTGTCAAAGGAGTCTCTGGGAATGGCATTCATGACTCTGGGATCGTGAGCATCGAAGGTTAAGAAATTCTCCACACCCATTTCATGAAGCTCCTGCAGCATCATTGCGCAGTCTAAGGACTCTCTGCCTGATCTCTTATGCTGTCTGGACTCATACATGAAGGGCATAATAACATTGATTCGCTTAGCCTTTCCTGTGGTTGCCGCAATCAGTCTCTTTAAATCCGCATAGTGGTCGTCCGGAGACATGTGGTTCACGTGGCCGAAAATGGAATAAGTCATGGAGTAGTTCATCACATCCACCATCAAGTAAATGTCCACTCCTCGTACGGACTCCAGGATTTCTCCCTTTGCCTCTCCTGTTCCGAATCGGGAAATTCTTGTAGGAACAATATAATCCGATTTCTGATACCCTGAAAAGGCAAGAGTTTCCTTATGCTCACTTTCTCTCTTGGTTCTCCAGGTAACCAAGTAATCGTTTACCTTCTTTCCCAAGGGCTCAATGGACTTTAGCGGCATCAAAGCCAAAGGTCCTACCGGAATACGCTCAATGAACTGTGAAGTTCTGGAATCAGCCATGACTATTCTCCTTCCAAACATATAGACACTTACGGATTAAAAATACAGGAAAGCAAAGAAAAAGTCTATGCTCTTTTTTGCTTTTAGGAAAAAACTTTTGTCGAAGAGATTTTTGGGGAGGCGGTATCTGAAAATAGATGAACGCTTTTGTCCTTATGGCTTCGGAACAGGGGCACGCTTCCGCTAACCTCGCCTCGCATTTTTCTTTCCTTACAGTCTCTGATCTTTCCCATATAAGGGGATGATTTCGTAGTCGGACATGAAGCGGGATACCACTCTGTCGGAATAGGTCTCTCGTAATTCTTTAAAATTCAAATTTGTAGAGATCAGCATGGTTTTTCGGTCTAATATCCGTTGATTGAGTAGAGCGAAAAAGCGGGAGGTGGTGAAGCTGTTGGAAAACTCCGTTCCCAAGTCGTCAATCAGGATAACATCTACCTCTTCGATATAGTCTTCCGTATCTTCTTCTCGCATTCTTTTAGAAAAATACTCAAAGAGCCCTGTTGCCGTAAAATACAATACGCTGACCCCCCTATCCAACAGAGCCTTGGCTATGGAGTGGAGGAAGTAGGTTTTTCCGGTTCCGGTACTTCCGGTAAATAAAATGCTGCGGTTATTTTTCGGGTATTCTTCGCAGTAGTTTATCAGATAGTCCCGAATCTCCTTAATATATTCCCGCAGGGTTTTGTTTCCGCACTGGCCCAGCTTCTCTATATTGTCGAAGCGCTCCAACTGGAACTTGGAGAAGTTCTCCCGTTCCAGCACCGCTCCCATACGGGACTGTCGGTACAGAAGCTCTCCCTGTAGCTTTAAAAAGCATTGGCATTTCTTCCCGTCCACATATCCGGTATCCTGACAAAGGGGACAAAAATGCTCTTCTTCCTCTAAATCCTCTATCCTATAGCCCGCAGTTTCCAAAAGAGCTTTCTTTTCTTTATGCAGCTTTCCGATTTCCTCCTTTAAGCGAAGGAGTCCTTCCCGATTGCCCTGCTGCATTTCTCCGGCAACGGATAAAGAGAAGGCTCTAACCTTCTCCTCCAGCTCTTCCAGTTCCGGAAGCTTACGGAATATCTCTTCCCTTTTCTCTAAATATCTTCTATGGGCTTCCAGCTGTCTTTCTGAAAGTATCCTCTGTATCTCCTGAACCTGTCCGTTACTCAGTGCCATGCTTTGCCTCTTCTCTACTTAGCGGTATGAAACTGTCCAAGTCGTTCTAAGGCCTTCTGCTTAGCCAAAGAATCATAGTCTACCTCTTCCTGACTGAAATTCAGGAAACGATTGCCCTTCTTCTCTCCGGAGGAGCTTCCGCCCTTTCCTTTCGAAGAAAATGTATTTCCGCCGGTCTTTCCGTCTCCGTTTCCTGCCTTCATGCCCTTCGCCATATCAAAATTCTTCACATGCTCTCTGGCTGCCCGAACATCTCGAATGCCCAACTCGTGCCAGTCCACCGCCACCTTCTGCATATAGCGGCAGTTGGTCTTTTGCAGGCTGCAACAGTAGTCTAAGAAAAATTCAATCAGCTCCGCATCCATTTCCAGAGACTGATACATATATTCAAAAAGCTGCACATGGGAAGGAGTTACCACAGGCATCAAATGCTTGGCTACAAACAAAATGCCGCCAAATTCTTCCTCATCGATTTCCCGCTTTTTTCCGTCCATTTCCTGTTTTTGCTCATCAAAAAAAGAAGTCCTTTCCATACGGCTCAGCCTCTCTTTCTGAGACAGCTTTTCCTCGGAAAGAAGAGCCGCCTCTTCCGACTGCAATTCCCGCTCCAAAGCTCTGGCCGTTCCCTCTTTTAATACCCCCTTTTTCTCCCAAAAAAGGATGGCTCTTTTCACGTCCTGGTCAGTTAAACAAAGGGCCTCACCGATTTCCTTGCCCTTTAGCTTTTCTTTTTGATGGCGAAGCAAATACAGATACACCTTCACATAATCTCCATTGGCTTCGGCTACATATTCGTCTATAAATGCATTCGGAACACAAGTAATCTCCGCCTGGATTCCCTCTTGAAACTGTATCTCCATCTCTTCCCTTTCTCCCCTAAATCGTCGGTGAGCAAATCATAACATAGGAGCTTTTTCAGTTCAAGAAGACTACTCCACAAGTTTATCCACAGGACTTATCCACAGCAATGTGGATAATGTGGGTTTCTTTTTTTATTTTCTTTAAAAGCTTGATTTTACCGGGTTTATCTATCCTTTTTTGAAGGATTTTCCCTCCGGTTATCCACAATTCTTAGGTGGATTTCCGGAAAATCAGGAAAGAAGAAAATAATTTTCTTTCCCCAAACTCCCCCGGCTTGAAAAAGATAAAAAAGAAGGTTTCCACCATTTGGGAAAAGAAAAAATTCCTTTTCTTCCACGATGAAAACCTTCTTCAAAAATTCTATTCTTCTCTCTCCGCGCCTTCCAGAGAAAGCAAATCCTCTCCCACGTCCACGATATTTCCCGCACCCATGGTAATCAAGAGGTCTCCCTCCTTCACATGCTCCAAAATAAACTTCTCAATGGAAGGAAAGTCCGGAATATAGTACACGTTTGTGTTTTGAGAAAGCATTAGCTTCCGCAAATCATCCGAACTGATGCCTACGGTATTTTTCTCCCTGGCGGCGTAAATATCTGCCAGAATAATCTCATCCGCCTGGGCCAAAGCTCCCGCAAAGTCCTCCATTAAGGCCTTCGTTCTGGAATAGGTATGGGGCTGAAAAACAATCCACAGCTTTCTATGAGGATACTTCTGTGCCGCCGCAATGGTTGCCGCAATCTCCTGGGGATGGTGGGCATAGTCATCAATAATGGTAAAGCCGTTAATCTTTCCCTTTCGCTGGAAACGACGATCCGTTCCGGAAAAACGATGCAGAGCCTCCTTGATATCCTCAAAGGAAATCCCCAAATATCTTGCCACCGCAATGGCAGACAGGGAATTGTAGATATTGTGCTCTCCGGTAACGGAAAGTGTCACCTTGCCTCTATCCTCTCCGTGCTCAAAGAGGGTAAAGCTGGGTCTTGCATAATGGTCATAAGAAATAAAATTCGCCGTATAATCCGCGTCCCCATGACCGAAGGTAATTATCTTCCGTCCGCCCAAATCCTCTAAAAAATACTCATAATGAGGAATATCCTTGTTGATGACCACCAGTCCATCCTCCGGCAATCTTTCGATAAAGGTCTTGAAGGAATCCCGAATCTCATTAATATCCTTGAAAAAGTCCAGATGGTCCGCTTCCACATTTAAAATCACCGCAATGCTGGGGAAGAAGGAGTGGAAGGAGTTGGTATACTCGCAGGCCTCTGCCAGGAAAATGTCGGATTGTCCCACCCGAAGATTTCCCCCGATATCCTTCATCATCCCCCCCACCGTAATAGTAGGATCCTTTGCCGCCTCCATCAGAATTTCTCCAATCATGGAAGTAGTGGTGGTTTTTCCATGGGTACCTGCCACATTGATGGCTGTAGCATAATTTTGCATGATGCGTCCCAGAAGATCTGCACGACTCATCATGGGGATGCCTCTGCGCTTTACCTCCTGAAACTCCTCATTGACCTCGGAGATGGCGGCGGTATACACACAAAGCTCCACCCCATCCTGAATATTTTGACGGCTTTGGGGAACAAAGACCTTGATTCCCAAGCTTTCCAGGTGCTCTGTCAGAGGAGAAGTTTTGGCATCCGATCCGGTTACGGTAAAATGACGATCCAGCAGAATTTCCGCTAGGCCGCTCATGGAGATACCCCCTATTCCGATAAAGTGCACCCAAAGTGGTTTGTCAAAATGAATATCGTACATATTTCCTCCTAAAGCATTTCCTTACTACTGCTTAGTTGTTGAGCTCTCTACTTCCGTCCTATACCGTTACTTCTCTATCCTGCCAAGGAGAAGCTTTTCCTCCGGCAAAATACCGGCTTTTCTGTTAAACTCCTGCACCGAAAAGTACTTCCTTCCGACCTTCCAAAGCCAAAAGCAATGCATTTCCCAAAACACCTACCGCAATGACCTCTCCCAGTCCCACGGTAGCAAAGAGGAAGGGATAGCTGTCCGGTACCCCGTAAGCATACTGTAAAACGAAGGGCACAATGATGGCATTGGCCAGGATGGGCGGAACGCATACCAGGAACTTATTCTTGTTCCGAAGCTGATAGCTTAAGATTGCAGCAATCAGGGTAGCCAAGGTTCCGAAGATAACATCCGGCATGGCCGCTCCGGAAAAGAAGTTTCCTAAAAGACAGCCAACCGCCAGGCCCGGTACAGCCGCAAAGCTGAAAAAGGGCAAAATACAAAGGGCTTCCGCAATACGGAACTGAATCGCGCCGAAGCTGATGGGCTTAAAAATCAGCACTAAAGCCACATACACAGCGGCAATCAGCGCCGCCTGGGTTATCATCTTGGTTTTTTGATCTTGAAAATGCATAAATTCTCCTTTAGTTTTTTTTAGCGTGTGGAAGGTCTCGAACACACGGGTGAATAGTTACAATCCGTGAGATTTTAGCATAAAATCGACGTTCTTCATAGTTTTTATTTTCGTGATAGGAAAAAAGTACAAAAATAGGAGCTGTAAAAAATCAAAATAGTTTTCTAAGCAATATAGGTCTAAATTTGGGGCACGCTCTCGCTAGCTTCGCCCTGCGCGGTGAAGGACTGCACTCATTATTAGAAGGTGCTCTGATGCAGTGTGAACCTATAATCGGGGCACGCTCCCGCTAACCTCGCCTTCGTAACAGTACTAACTTCAAGCTTCGCTTTGCTTGCTTTCAGTAAGTACTGACGGGCTCAGATTGCCCCTATTATAGGTTCACACTGCATCAATCGCTTCAATTATTGATTTTTTGCAGTCCTTCACTTCGCCGGTCTTTCGCAAGTATCAAGCTCAGACTACCCCTTATTCAGACCTATATTGCCGAAAATCTATTTCTTATTTTGTTTTTTTACAGCCCCTATTTAAATAGACTCTCTTAAAGAAAATCTCTCTCCAATAGAATTCGGCTCAAATGAATTCTGCTGAAATAGAGTTCACTTTCCAAAGAATCTCACTTTATATAAAAGTCTCTTTCAAAAAAATTTCACCTATATAGAATCCGAAGAATAGTTCGGCGCTTCTTTTGTAATATGAATATCGTGGGGATGAGACTCTTTTAGGGATGCGGGAGAAATCTTCACAAACTCGGAAGTTTCCTGCAAGGTGGGAATGTCCTTTGCTCCGCAGTAGCCCATGCCGGCACGAAGGCCGCCGATAAACTGGAAGATGGTATCTTCCACCTTACCTTTGTAAGCCACTCTTCCTTCCACCCCCTCAGGCACCAGCTTCTTGGCTCCTGCCTGGAAGTAGCGGTCGGAGGAACCGTTCTTCTCCTTCATGGCACCGATAGAGCCCATGCCGCGATAAACCTTGTATTTTCTTCCCTGATAAAGCTCAAACTCACCGGGAGCTTCATCACAGCCTGCAAATACGGAGCCCATCATTACGGTGGAGCCGCCGGCAGCCAGTGCCTTCGCCACGTCTCCGGAATACTGAATTCCGCCGTCTGCAATAATCGGAATGCCGTATTCCCTGGCTACGGAATAGGCATCCATAATGGCGGAAATCTGGGGTACACCGATTCCGGCAACCACTCTTGTGGTACAGATGGAGCCGGGGCCGATACCAATCTTCACACAGTCCGCTCCCGCCTCAATCAGCGCTTTCGTAGCCTCTTTGGTGGCAACATTTCCGGCGATAAGGGGAAGGTCGGGATACTTGTCCTTCAGTAAACGAATACAGGAAATAACGTTTTGGGAATGTCCATGGGCGGAATCCAAAACAATAACATCCACATGGGCCTTTAAAAGTTCTGCCGCCCGATCCAATACATCCGTGGTAATGCCCAGAGCCGCACCGCAAAGCAGTCTGCCCTGCTTATCCTTTGCCGCATTGGGATATTTGATTTGTTTCTCAATATCTTTGATGGTAATTAAGCCCTTTAAATTCCCCTCATCATCCACAATGGGGAGCTTTTCCACCTTGGCCCGGGCCAAAATGGACTTGGCCTCCTCCAAAGTTGTCCCTTCCTTTGCGGTAACCAGATTCTCAGAGGTCATGCAGGCGGAAATCGGACGATCAAAGTCCTCTTCAAAAACAAGATCACGGTTGGTAATGATGCCGATAAGCTTCTTTCCTTCCGTAATCGGCACACCGGAAATCTTAAACTTCGCCATCAAATCATTGGCATCCTTCAGGCTATGATCCTTGGTAAGGGAAAAGGGATCGGTGATAACACCATTTTCCGAACGTTTCACCATGTCTACTTCTTCCGCCTGGGCAGAAATCGACATATTCTTATGGATAATGCCGATTCCTCCGCATCTTGCCATGCCGATGGCCATCTGATGCTCTGTAACGGTATCCATTCCCGCAGAAATAAAAGGAATGTTCAAACGAATCGTCTTCGTTAAATACGTGCTTAAATCCACCTCATTCGGCACAAGGTCTGAATAATGCGGAACCAGTAAAACATCGTCAAACGTAATTCCTTCCCCTATGATTTTCGCCATATTTCCCTCTTTTCTTACAATCGGACAAATGTATCGAAAGATATTTTTTCAGTACTATAACATAGGCGATTTTGAATAACAATATTCTTAATATTCCTGACTGAGCAGAAAATTAGTACTCCTGACTCAAGAGAAAATCCGCCATGTGCACAAGCTTTACCCCATTCACATTTCCCCCTGCCAAGTCATCCAGTGTCACCACATACTTCGGGTAATGGTCTTTAAGCTCCAAAAGATTCGCCAGTTCCCGATCCGAATCCTCCGGAAGATTCCGGCAGACCTGTACATAGATTCGCTCATCCCGTCGAACCGCCACAAAATCAATCTCCTTCGTCTCATTTTTCCCGATATAAACCTCATAGCCTCTTCTTTTCAACTCAAAGTACACAAGGTTTTCCAGCATGGAAGCAACGGACTTGGGATTAAAGCCCATCATACAATACTTTAAGGAAGAGTCTACCAGATAAAATTTTTCCTGTGTTTTTAGGACAGACTTCCCCTGTAAATCATATCGGGGGCAACGATAAATCACGAAGGCTTTTTCCAGATAGCTTAAGTAGTTGTATATGGATTCAATGGAAAGGGAACGCCCCTCACTTTTCAGAAACTTGGCGATGGCATTGGCGGAAAAGGTTTTTCCTACATTTTCCACCACAAATTTAACCACACGCTGAAACAAATCCAGATTTACAATCTTGTATCGCCGAGTAATGTCGCTGTTAATGACGGAGTTATAGATTCCTTCCACAATCTGATAGGCAGAGCGTTCATCAAAATTGCTACGGGCCACGATGGGAAAGCCCCCCATACGAATATAATCCTGCAAGAGCTCCTTTTTAGAGCGGGAATCTCCTTCCTTAAAACGTAAATACTCGGAAAAAGATAGGGTGTAAACCGGAATGGAAATATATCGCCCCGTTAAATAGTCGGAAATCTCTCCGGACATCAGCTTGGAATTGGAGCCCGTCACATAAATGTCGGTGTTTGCGTCCTCCAAAAGACTGTTTATCGCCTTTTCCCATCCACTCACTTCCTGCACCTCATCCAGCAGAAGATAATAACGGTCTTGGTCCTGCATTTTCCGCTTTATCCCCTGATACATTTCCTTACTGCTCATTCCCTCTTCCAACTCTTCCGAGGTATAACGCAGGCTAATGATATGATCCTCCGAAATTCCACTCCGAATCAGCTCTTCCTTGAACATTTCCAAAATGGTGGATTTTCCGCATCGCCGAATTCCTACCAAAATCTTTACCAAAGGAGTATCTCGATATTTGCCCAGCTCCTGTAAATATTGAGGACGCTCAATTCTATTTTGTTTTTCCATACTATCCTTAACTCCTTTGTTTGCTTTATTTACCCATACTTTTTCTAAACTATCCCTATGCAATTCTCTCAACTTGGGTTGTTCTATCATTTTACTTTGTTCTATCATTTCGTATTATATCACAAGCATATAGAAAAACTTCTATATATTATATATTTTTTACTTTTCTATACTAAAAAACTATCTTATTTGAAAAAGTTTTTCTCTATATGCCAAAAAGAGACAGCCTAAACTGTCTCTTTTCCATATACTTAGCTCTCGCTATCACATCATATGTTTTAGCATTTTCCACATCTCCATAGATAGATTTTTTATTTTCCATCATGGTTCATAGGATTCTTTAGATACTTTTTCTCGCTTCTAACAGGCGTCCGGAGTGCAGAGCCATTACAGTACAGACTCTAACTTCTGTGGGTGAATCCCGTGCTTCTCCGCATATCCGGTAAGAATCAATGCCAATGCACCGTCTCCGGTTACGTTACAAGCTGTTCCGAAGGAATCCTGTAATGCGAAAATGGTCAGCATCAAAGCGGTTCCTGTCTCGTCAAAACCAAGTACACCGGTAATCAGTCCCAAGGAGGCCATAACGGTTCCACCGGGAACACCGGGAGCGCCGATTGCGAATACGCCCAGTAAGAGGCAGAAAAGAATCATCTTCTCTACGGAAGGGAACTCATTGTAGAGCATCTTGGATACCGCCATAACGAAGAAGGTCTCGGTCATAACGGAGCCGCAAAGGTGAATGTTGGCAAAAAGAGGGATTCCGAAGTCCACCATATCTTCCCGGATAGTAGGCTCGGACTTTTTTGCACACTCCAAAGCTACGGAAAGGGTTGCTGCGGAAGACATGGTTCCTACGGCTGTCATGTAAGCAGGACCATAATGCTTTAAAACATTCATCGGGTTCTTCTTCGCATAGGCTCCTGCAAGGGAGTAAAGAAGAGTCAGCCAAATGTAATGTCCGATCATTACGATAATGATGATAATCAAGAAAATCGGCAACTGCTTGGTAATGGTTCCTTCGTAAGCCAGGGTGCAGAAGGTGGTACCGATTAAAAGGGGCAGTACCGGAATAACGAACTTGGTTACGATGGATAAAACGATGTTCTGGAACTCTTCCAATGCCTGGGTAATAATCTTGGAATTGTTCCAAGCTGCCGCAAGTCCCACCAATACGGAGAAGAAAAGAGCAGACATTACCGGCATAATCTGAGGAATGGACAGCTGGAAGACTACCTCAGGAAGCTCCTTTAAACCATCCACATCCGGGTTGATGTTTAAGTGGGGTAAGATGGTGTATCCGGAAAATGTGGCAAAAAATGCCGCTCCGATAGAGGATACATAGGCAATGAATAAAGCGACTATCAGCATACGAGAAGCATTGTTTCCCAGTCTTGTGATGGAGGGAGCAATAAATCCGATGATAATCAGCGGTACACAGAAGCTGATAAACTGTGCCGCGATATACTTTACAGTTACCACAATGTTCAAAATGGCATGGGATACACCATTATCCATTCCGCTTAAAGCCAGTCCTAAGCAAATGCCCACAGCCAATGCCACCAAAAGCTTAAAGGGCAGACTATGAATAAATCCTTGTTTTTCCATACTTTTTCTCCTTCTTATTTTGTTGTAAATTTTCAAGCCCAATCTCAAGACATTTCTCAGTCTTTTTCTTCGGCTATTTCTTAAGCCATGCCTCGAGCATATTTCGGTCTATTTCTTAAGCCATGTCTCGAGACATATTTCGGTCTATTTCTTAAGCTTTGCCGGTTTACGCAGTTCCGTCCCCTTGGTCAGGACGCCAATAATTCCTACACACAGGAATTCACATCTACCTGAGCGGTCATTACCTTCAAAATCTCTCTGTCGGTGGATTGCATACCCACTTTTCCGATATAGCCCATATTTCTGATGGTCTTCTCCACATCCTCTTCCACAATGCCTTCTCCCCCATGGAAGCCCTGATCCTTCATGCTCATGTGATGAGCTAAAATCGCCGCATGGACGGAGGATGCAATCTTCGCCGCACAGCTGGGCTTGGCACCGTCACAGACAATGCCTCCCACATTGCCCAAGGTGTTGCTGATGGTACGGCCGATCTTCTGATAATTTCCTCCGCAAAGGTAGGTAATACCGGCACCTGCACCACAGGAGGCACTAACCGCTCCGCAGAAGGCGGAAAGAGCACCGATGTAGTGCTTGATGTAAACGGACACCAGATTGCTGACAATCAAGGCTCTGTACATCTTCTCTTCGGAAATGGAAAGAGCTTTCGCATATTCCACCACCGGCATACTTACGGTAATGCCCTGGTTGCCGGAGCCGGAGTTAATCACCACCGGAAGGGG